>JAOZUK010000372.1 GCA_029938715.1 Bacteroidales bacterium
AGCCTTCCCTGAAAATCGGACAGTACACTTTCCGACAATGTTGTACATTTATATGTCATCCCAAATTACCTAAATGAAAAACCCATGAAATACTTCACCATTGCCTTGTTGCTCCTTGGCCTCTCGCTGTATGCCCAGGAAACTGAACCAAAGATCGATTCTTCAATTGTATCTGGACTCAAATTCCGGAATATTGGTCCCGCTTTTTGTTCCGGCCGCATTGCCGATATTGCCATTCATCCCGATGATGAGCACACCTGGTATGTAGCCGTTGGTTCAGGGAATGTCTGGAAAACTGTGAATGCCGGTGTCACCTGGAAACCCATTTTTGACGACCAGCCCTCCTACTCCATCGGGTGTGTCACTGTTGATCCCGGCAATCCCAATACCATATGGGTTGGCACAGGGGAGAATGTTGGAGGAAGGCACGTGGGATACGGAGACGGCATCTATCGAAGTCAGGATGGTGGAAAGACCTGGAAAAATATGGGTCTCAAGGCTTCTGAGCATATTTCGAAGATCATCGTGCACCCTGAAAATTCTGATATCCTATTTGTCGCAGTTCAGGGTCCCCTATGGACCAGTGGTGGCGAACGCGGCCTTTATAAATCCACCGATGGGGGTGCAACCTGGAAGAAGGTGCTGGGAGGTAACGAGTGGACCGGCGTCACCGACATCGCCATGGATCCACGTAATCCTGATTTTCTCATTGCAGCCACCTGGCAACGCCACCGCACCGTCGCAGCCTACCTGGGTGGAGGACCAGGATCAGGGATCCACCGCAGTACCGATGGAGGCGAAAGCTGGGAAAAACTGACCACCGGGCTTCCCAAATCCAATATGGGTAAGATCGGTCTGGGCATCTCGCCCTTCGATTCAAACGTCTTCTATGCGGCCATTACACTGGATCGGCGGACAGGAGGGGTTTTTATCTCCAGGGACCGCGGAAGTAGCTGGACCAAACAGTCTGACGCCGTGGCCGGAGCAACCGGACCACACTATTACCAGGAGCTCTATGTGTCACCGCACAAGGAAGGCAGGATCTATCTGGCCGATGTGCGAATCCAGGTATCAGATGATCATGGGAAGACATTCCGTCGATTAAAAGAGCTCAACAAACACTCCGACAACCACTCCATGAACTTTATTGCCAGCGATCCCGACTACCTGCTGGTAGGTACCGACGGAGGGATTTACGAAAGTTTCGACCTGGCAGAAAACTGGCGCTTTATCGGCAACCTCCCCGTTACACAATATTACAAACTCGCCGTGGATGATACCGAACCGTTCTACAATGTATTCGGGGGAACGCAGGACAACGGTACGCACGCCGGACCATCACGAACAATTTATACCGAAGGCATCAGGAATGCTGACTGGCAGCATATCCTCGGCGGGGATGGTCACCAGACAGCCACGGAGCCCGGAAACCCAGGAATTGTCTACGGTGAAAGTCAGCAGGGCGTCCTGTTTCGTATCGACCGGGTAAGCGGTGAACAGGTGTATATTCAGCCCCAGGCCGGCACGGGTGAACCGCCCGAAAGGTTTAACTGGGACACCCCGATCCTTGTCAGTGCTCATGATCCGGCCCGTATCTATACAGCTTCTTACCGCGTATGGAGATCTGATAATCGAGGGGATAGCTGGGAAACCGTATCAGGCGACCTGACCCGGGGGCTGGAGCGAATTGAACAGCCCATCATGGAACGCAAGCAAAGCTGGGACAACCCGTGGGACATTTCTGCCATGTCAAATTACAGCACCATTACCAGCCTGGGTGAATCACCCGTGCAGGAAGGAATACTTTACGTGGGAACAGACGATGGACTGATCCAGGTGACCCTGGACGGGGGGAATAGCTGGAAGCTTATCGAGGTGGGATCCATTAGCGGGATACCAGCCACTGCATTTGTCAATGACATCAGGGCCGACCTAAGTGATGCCAATACCGTTTATGCTGTACTCGATAATCATAAATACGGCGATTTCAAACCATACATCATTAAGAGTACCGATGCAGGGAACAGCTGGGAGCTGATTTCAGGGACCATCGATAACCGTACGCTCGTCTGGCGACTGGTGCAGGACCATGTCCGAAAAGACCTGCTGTTTGCTGCTACCGAGTTTGGTATCTGGTTTACCGTTGACGGGGGTGAAAAATGGGTCCAAATGAAAGGCGGACTTCCAACCATCTCTTTCCGTGACATCCAGATCCAGAGACGGGAAAGTGACCTGGTAGGGGCTTCATTCGGAAGGGGATTTTTTATCCTCGACGACCTGTCGCCGCTACGCGAACTTACCACCGACATGTTGAAAGCGAAGGCAAAGCTCTTCCCGGTAAAAGATGTATGGCTCTATAATCCCCGTGGAGTGACTGTCGATCCTGGCGCTTCGGAGTACCGGGCAGAAAACCCGCCCTTCGGTGCAACCTTCACCTATTACCTGAAAGAAGATATAAAATCATTTAAACAGCTAAGGAAAGAAAGTGAAAAGAAGCTCAATGAATCAGGAAGTGACATCCCCTTTCCCGGTTGGGATGCCGTGGAGGCAGAACATAATGAAGATGAACCTATCCTTGTTTTTGCCGTGAAAGATGAAAACGGGAAAGTAATTAACCATGTGAAAGCGCCTGCAAAAAAAGGTATCCACCGAGTCAACTGGGACCTCCGGTATGCTTCAAAGAATATAATGGACCCGGAGAAGGATTCTGCATTAAATGTGGAATCGAAGGGATACATGGTTACACCAGGAGTCTATTCCGTAAGCCTGTATGCTTTAAATAAGGGAGAAGTGAATCAACTTTCAGAAGCTGTTTCATTCGAAGTCTTACCCTTGCATGACCAGGTCCTTGAGCCGTCCACGCCTGCTGAGATTAAGGAATTCAGGAAGGCACTCGAAACTGCAAAACTGGAATATGGGACAGTAAAGAAAGTACTGCAGGAAACTTCCAAACATTTGACAGTGTTAAAAAATGCATGTTTCAGAATGGAAGACGATGCCGGAGATTTGCTGGAAGAGGTGTACAGAACAGAGGCTGAAGTGCAAAAGCTGAAAGAGGTGATGAACGGTAAACAAACTAAACGTCAGGTGGGCGAACAAGAGTTTTCTACACTTGAATTGAGATGGTTTGTTGCCGAGATGGGACTGTCCACCACCTATGGACCAACCACCATGCACAAAGAGAGTCTGCAGGCCGGAATTGAGGAGATGAAACCCATCA
>JAOZUK010000132.1 GCA_029938715.1 Bacteroidales bacterium
CATCTCTCCCTCCAGAGACCCTTCAAATACCGGGAAAATAAGCTCCATGCCAATGGTGTCTTCCATAATAGCAACCAGATCCGAGTGGCCGTCTTCGTTAAAATCTCCGGCAAGGGCAAATTTCATTTTAGAGAAATCATAATCCTGCTTGATCCCGTTGTAGCCTCCTCCCGGCAACAGGGTAAATGCACTTCCATTGGATTCAAAAAGAAAAATGGATTGTTTGGTATTTGCAGCGGTACCGAAGTAGTTATAAAATACAGCAATATCGGGGTCGCCATTCCCATTGAAATCGCCCGCACATGCAAATTTGATTGCAGTGAAATTAAAGTCAACCCTGGCTGAAATGAAGTAAGGTATTGGCTCTGAGAAAGTATAACCGTCCGATTCAAGAACATACAGCTGTTGTTGCTCAGAGGAAGGATCGTTATATAAGAGTGCAATATCGGTTAGTCCGTCTCCATTGAAATCTGAAGCACAGGAGAAGTTCACAAAATCAAAGTTCAATAGGGTATCCAATATGGAGAACCAGGTGTGAACAGGTCTTAACTTCTCTCCTGTGGATTTATAAACTTTAATCACAGAACAGGTAAATGCCGGATTCAGATTGGGAGTGTATAGCAAATCATTGAATACCGCGATCTCATCCAACCCGTCTCCGTCAAAATCTCCCGAAACATTCAGCTGAGGGTGGTTATCATTCACATCAATGGTTCGGGCAATGAATGGAATCGGTTGCAAGGAAAATATTTCTCCCTCATTGTGTAGTAGTTCAAATGTAGTCTCTTCAACTGAGTGGTGATGGATTACAGCAATATCGGTCAGCTGTCCAAAGACATTTGCATGGATAAGAAAACAGAATAAATATCCGAAGAGTAATTTCATTGTATCCTCTTACGGAAAATGTTTCACTATGTTGTCAAATCCACTTTGAACAGTTGCTGCCATTCCTGGGCCTGTTAGTGAATCATTGCAAACATTAATTTTTCGGAGAAGCCTGTTTGACTCATACGCAGTAAGGTTGTAAATTGCATTTAATCAATCTCACTTTTTAATGACCGATAGCTCCGATAAATTATCCCAATTCTGGCAGGAGCTGAAACGCAGAAAGGTCATCAGGGTGATGGCCATGTATGCGGCCACTGCTTTTATCATCATGGAAGCAGTGGATATTATGCTGCCCAGGCTGGGTTTGCCTGACTGGACGGTCACATTCATCATTATTCTTCTGATTGTTGGATTTCCCATAACCATTATTCTTTCCTGGATCTTTGATATCACTCCTGAAGGGGTAATAAAAACTGAACCTGTTCAGATTGCAAAGAAGAAAGAGACAATTCCAGAGCCTGTTAAAAGAGAAATGAAAATAAGCGATGGGGTTATTGCTTTGCTGGTTATGGTCGTTTGTATTCTTATATATCCCAAAATATTCAAGAAAGATAAGTTTGAAGGGATCAGGGATCCCGAGGGTAAAATATCAATTGCAGTGATGCCATTTGAAAATTTATCCGGAGATACGCTTTATAATGTCTGGCAAGGTGGCTTTCAAAATCTTCTTATTATTTCGCTATCAAATTCCGAGGAGTTATCAGTCCGTCAATATCAGGCGATGTATACTATACTTGAGAGTAATAAAGATTTAACCAATGCCTCTATCACACCCTCAGTAGCCAGTGAAGTGGCAATAAAACTTGAAACAAGAACATTTATTCTCGGCAACATACTCAAAGCTGGTAATAAAATCCGGGTGAATGCTCAATTGGTGAATGCTAAAACAGAAGAAATATATAAAACGTACGAGGTAGATGGAAATACTGAAGATGATATTTTCACCATGGCCGACTCCTTGTCCGGATTGATCAGAAATTATCTTGAAATCAAAAAACTTATTGAACAGTATGATTCACCCACTATTACCAGATCTATTTATACAAATTCATCTGAAGCTTTTGAGTATTATATTCACGGTTGGGAGGCATTTATGGGTTTTGATTTCCAGTCAGCCTCAGAATGGCTTTCAAAAGCAATAGAAACTGATTCAGGTTTTATTCATGCTTATATAGCCCTGTCATTTAACTACAATATCTCGGGAAATGTTAACCTGTCAAAGAAGTGGTGCAACCTGGCTTATAAAAAAAGGGATGAATTGCCCCTGAAAGAAAAACTAATGTTAGATCACCTCCATGCATATCATTTTGAAACTCCAATTGAAGAGATCAAATACATTAAGCAAATCCTGGAATTAGATGAACTGAATACTACATATTGGTACTTACTTGGTTTAGCGTATTATCAAAAACTCAAGGATTATAAAGAGGCTATAATTTATCTTGAGAAAGCACTCGAAATTCATAAAAAGTGGGGAAGCAATTATCGCAATCCCTGGATATATGTTTGTCTGGGCAATTCGTACCACCAGGTAAATGAACATAAAAAGGAAAAAGAAGTCTATGAATTGGGATTGAGACTGTTTCCAGATTATACAAGAATCATACAACTCCAGGCCATTTGTGCTTTTTCACAGGGAGATACAGACAAGGCATATGAATTTATCAGTAAATATAAATCCGGTAGAAAAAATAAAAGCCTGTGGCCAGAGTCCAGAATACTATCGGGTGTAGCAAATATTTATATAGGAGCAAATCTATTTGATAAGGCTGAATTTAGTTATCGTCAGGCCCTTCAATTAGATCCCCGGAATCCTGCACGGATAAATGATCTGGCCTGGTTCCTGATCGATAATGATATCAATGTAAATGTAAATGTAAATGAAGGAGTTGACCTTATACAAAAAGCCATAGACCTAAGGCCTGACAATTGGTATTATTTAGATACTAAAGGATGGGGTCTGTATAAACAAGGCAGGGTTGAAGAAGCGCTTAAAGTCCTCTCAGATGCCTGGGAATTAAGACCTCGATATAACCAGGATGGGTATGAGCGTTTGCAGGAAGTAAAAAAAGCCTTTTCCAGTCAAAATAGGTGAAGTTTCAGTATTTTTGATCTAAATATGTAAAAATCCAAACTTATGTCAATAACTACAAAGTTCTTTTCAATGCTGTTTACAGCCCTTACGGTACTCAGCTTTCAACCTCTCCAGGCCCAGGACAAATTATCCTGGCTAGATGATTATACCAGTGATATTCAAATCGGTAATGAATCGTATCGGTATAATTTCACCAATGTAGAAGGAGATGATTGCAAACTAACATTTGAAGAACTACATACCAATAAGAAAGGTAGTACAGTGGCGCGTTCCTGGATCTTTTATCTTTCTGATATTGATCCTTCTGCCATAAGTTTTAAAGCAAAAGGCAAATCCATCAACCTCTCTATTGAGACTTACCGATCCCAAAAATTCATTTCTTACTACGAGGAAGGGGAACTTGATCGGTACACGGAAAAAATAGTACTCACAATGAATGAGGTAGATATGGCCAGGTCTTTCATTGAAACCATTAAAGCAAACATTGATAACTGTAAGGAAAGCCAGGTAACATGGGAAAACCATAATCAGGCATTTGATTGGCTGGTGAACAATGTGGGAAAAGCCACAGATGACGAGACTGAATGGGATCAGCAGTTTAAACCGGGCAGCCGAAGTTACCTTGTTGATTTTCAGGCAAAAACTGTTAATTCGAAAGGAGAGACACTATCTACAAACAGTATTTTTGACCTCACCGATATTAATCCAATGGCAGTTAATTTGAAAATTTCCGGAAAGTCGCTTATTGTGGAGGTGCCTGTTAAGGAAAATAAAAGGTTTATTGAAGTTAAATCTCCGGCTGGATCTCTATTCACCAATGAACTGCTGATTTATACAAATACAATTGAACTGGCCAGACAGGTTGTTAATGCCTTATCATATCTGGTAACCAATACCATTGCTGAAAGGCCCACATGGGATTCTTACAGTTCTTCCATTGGATTTGTAAAAGACAATTTGGGAGAGGTTGCAGTTGATGATGAACTGTTTTCCTATGGTATCAACTTTGAACCCTCACCATCCGGATTGGCCACTATGGTGATGAAGAAGTCAGAATCAGACGGTACTTCTGAGAGTGTGGAATACGCATTCTACCTGACCGATATTATGGATAAACTAGAAATTGAGGTTTTCAAGAACAGAATCATCGTGGGGTTGGATACAAAAAACAAGCATGAATATATACGCGAAATGAAGGATGGAAAGGTATCAGATTACACCTCGAACCTGAATTTCCATGTTTCTAATATTGATATGGCCAGGGATATTCTTAATGCATTTGAGCATGCAGTTGGGGCCAGTGAGGAAAAAATAGAAGAATTCACCAGTATCAGCGAAATCGGGCCTTGGTTTTCTGAGAATATTGGTCAGTTAGAAATTGGTGGAGAAACATATTTGCAAAATCTGAGTATTCTTGAGGAGAATGAAAATCAATTGATTGTAGAAAATATTTTAACCGAAGCTGATGGAGGAAGCACTGAAAACAGGTTTATTCTATACCCGGAAGATATCAGTCTGGATAAACTGGATATAAAAGTTAGCGGTAAAAAACTATACGTTCTCCTCCAGACAGAAAAAGGCAAATACGTTAAGAATTGGGAAAATGGGAACCTTCAGAATTTTATCAGCAGTTTCGAAGTTTTGTTTTATGATCCCCTGGTAGCTAAAAATTTTAAGGCTGCCATACGTTTCCTCCAGGAAAATTCGGTGGTCGAAGAGAGAGCAGCTGGGCAGAAGGACGAAGCCCTGGCATTTATCCTTGGGAATATTCAAAACATAGAGTTACCAGATAAACAATATGAACAGAAATTAGAGGTCGAGGATGAGGGTAGTTGCAAAATGAGCTTTACGCGCGTGGAAACCAATAATAAAGGCGCCAGTAATGAATACACCTACGAGTTCAATATTGCCGATATTCATCCTGGCAGTTCTAAATTTTCTGTGAAAGGAAAAATTATTTCAATTAATCTGGTCACCATTGGAAATGAGAAACTTATCAAGCCTTATAAAAACGGGGAAGCAGGAGATTTTATAGATGATTTCATCATATATACTGATGATATACTGCTTGCAAAGAAAACGCTGGCGACATTTGCTGCTCTTTCAGCGGAGTGTGATTGAAATTTCTGATTTCCTGGTACAAATTGAACAACTACCAGACACGAAAATCAAATTCCAGATTATCTCTTCGTGAAGTTGGGTTTTGCATATTATTGGTCAGGTGTTGTACCTTATCAAAAGCATATTCACGAATTTCTGAAACCAATATTGTTCCATCTTTATTTGCATCAGCATTTCCGGATTTTAATCCTTCTAGAAATGCATACGTAAATACACCATTTTTCCATTTGGGCGATTCATAGGCAAACTCTCCCCCTCCCGATGAAGAGATCACAATAGCACCTGTTCCTCTTCGTAAATCAACAAAAAGCTCTTTCATCAGATCAAAAATATTGCTTAATCCATATGTAGCACTGCCCCCTCCACTTGGAAATCCCCGGAATTTGACTGCTTGATTTTCAATTGAAGACCTTGCCAGGGTTTCCATTTCTTCCTTATCAATTTCTCCAGAATGGCAGGCATCTATAATCAATATTTTTTTTCGGGCAGGTATGCCATTTAAAAGATCTTCAAGATCTGAATATGCCAAGCCATTTTCGATGGGATTTCTAAAGTTTACATCCCATGTAGCCAGGTAATAATCAAGGTTCTGATCCAGTAAACCATGTCCAGCGAGAAAAATTATTATCTCGTCATCTACCTTCGACTGCATGAGTCTTTCTTTCACTTTCAAAATATTCTCTTTGGTGGCATTCTGATTTGTCAATCTTTCAACAAAAACCTTCCCGTATTGCTCTTTTCTTGTTTCAAATAAGTCGGCGATATCGTTGGCATCTTTTGCGGCATACCTTAGATTATATGCACTTTCAGCATATTCAGATACCCCAACAGACACAACATATAAATCAGGTTTTGTAAGAGTATTTTTGAAATTTGTATATACAGTAGCTTTGTAAGATTCAGCTCCTTTCTGGTTAAGTGCTGAAACCTGGATTTTATTATCTCCATGATTCAACTCAATACTAATTTGATCGGAATAGTTCTTTGAATTATTTCCTCTGACATTGATGCCTTCATACCCATAAACAGGTACATCATTCACCCAAACATTTATTCTATCCAGGTTATATTTACTATCCCTTGCACTTAGGGTGAGATTAATAATATTTGCTTTTGATTCAAGATCAATGACCTCTTCATTATCAATAGTAATTTCAGGAATATTAAAGTCTGCACTGAGCATTTCCTCCGTAAAATTCATCTTCTTTAATCGCTTGATGTATGCTCTATGATACAAGTTCTGCATGTGTGGATCAGAACCCGGAATATTTTTCAGTACAAGATCAGGTCTGTTAAAAAGTAAATCGAACTGTTCAAAGGAATAGACTTTATTTTTGATAAGGAAAGCTATAGCGTCATAACCATTTTTGGAAGACATATAATACTTATCAGGAGTATAAATAATATAATCCTCAGAATCAGGTCTGAATACAATGTATACTAAGTTCTCACTTGTGGCGGCATCTGTAATGGTAATGGCTTGATTTGATAAATCACCTCCCCCTGCTATGATATTCATACTTTTACCTGTTTCCATGACAGAATAATCTGAGATTGATTTTATGAATTTTCCGGTAGCAGCGTCGTAATAGTTTGTCATGTGCTTATTTCCACCATATACGGAAGATGTGAAAAATGTTTTATCATCATCACTATAAAACGCCACTCCCACCGATTCATTTGGCTCATAAACCTGGTTAATTACCTTACCTGTAGCGATATCGATCTGATCAATTCTCAAAGGAGAATCTCCAAAAGACATCCAGGGAATTAATGCCTTCTTACAATCGTGACTGACTTGCACACTTAATGGTGTATCACCCAAAGAGGCATTGGTCGCAGCACTTTTAAAAACTCTTACTGGTTTCTTATACTCACTATCCCAAAGTTGAATGGATGAAATCATAGATGTTCTGGTAGTGGTATAAGTAATTGAGCCAAACATATTACAAACATCACTTGCCGGAAAAAGTGTTGAAACTCCATCCAGACGCTCAAAAGTTCGAATTAAATTTCCTGTAGCAGATTCCCAGAGTTTTATGGTAGAATAGTTTTTAAACATACTCTTAAATAAATACTCACAGGTATAATATCCTTCACCGCCGGGTATAAAATAGGCAGCCTTAATACCGGGTAGTTTTCGAACCAGTGATAAATCTCCAGTATTAAGAATTCTCACATCATTATACTCCTCATCAATTGATTTCATGAAATTTACCGAAGCAATCACATATTTATCCTCTGTATCCACATCAATCCAAACCAAGGCAGAGGTATTTATTTCTTCCAGCAATGGGGAGGATACTATCTCTAACTTTCCGGCCTGAAGATTAAATTTCCTGATTCTTTTATCACTGCAACCCGTAAAAATATACTTGTCATTATCGGTAAATTTGCTTGATCCCAATGATACAATTTTTGATTGATAATCCTGTATTTTTTGTTGGTTCTCAAAATTCCATAAAAACATTTCTGCTTCAGGTCCGGGTGTTAGTATTTCCACACCTCCGGCACTGATAAAATACTTTTTATCAGATGAAATTGTAATATCAAATACATCCGCTTCAACATTGTATTCCTTAATAATCCGGCCTGTTTCAATGTCCCATTGATGCAATTCCCTGTTTGCACTACCTCCGGAAATAAATTGATCTCCGCCGGGAAGAACTATAACAGCGTTTACCAATTCACTGGTTGTTTTATAGGAGCGTAGCTCTTTTCCACTGGCGATATCAAAGCGCTTTATTTTTGCCGGCATATCATGACTGGCCGGTGCCAGAGAACTTCCTGCAATTATTGATTGCTGATCAGGAAGATAGGCAATGCAGCTTACATAAAATCCTTTTCCAAATTTGATGCTATTATTCTCCTGCCATGTATTCAGATCATAAAATTTCAGAATTCCAGCTGCATCATATTTCTTATAATAAAATCCTCCTGCAACCAACGTTTTTTTATCAGGTGATAGATCAATCATTCTTAAATGAATGTCTGTTTCTATAGATCTAATCAGTTGTCCCGATTCAATGTTGTAAAAATTGATTCTGTTATCGTAACCTCCACAAATAAGTTCTTTACCTTCTCCGATTAGAATCATATTGGTAATTCCATATCTGTTTGCTGAAAAAGTCTTTACAAGTTGACCTGTATATATATCGTAGAGCGCCACTGTATAAGGTCGTTGAATAGTGGTTTCTATCATAAAATTTATATCTGAATAATAGGAATGTGAACCACTCACAAGAATATACCGGTCATCTGCACTAAATAGTATATCACTGATATGATCTTTAAAATCATAGGGTATGATGGTGCGAATTAATTTACCGCTGGTCACATCCCAAAGCCTTATTTCCTTTTTATTATCGCAGGATGCAAAATATTTCCCATTGTTGCTAAAACAAACATCTGTAATATTTTTTGAATGGCCTACTTGCAGAACCAGCTCTGGTTCTTCCTGAGAAAACACTGATGGGTAGAAGGAAAGTATGAGAAAAACTAAGAATAAGTGCAATAAATGATGAGAGCCGGTAGCTAAATTTTTCATAGCATTGTTGGGTAGGTTGTTAACTTGATAATACTGTTGTTTCTGCTACTCCCAGCATGTTCGTCAGGAACGTCCAGGCCGGTTGATCGTTAAATTCGTATATATTATTTGATTCAGATCGTGTTACTTCAAGCTGCATTCCTTTAAGAACGTTAAATCCATGGTTGACCTGGGTGATAATCTTAAGTGTTGGATCGGCAAATCCAATGTCGATCCATCCTTTCTCAAAAACCTGGCCATCAAATAACGCATAGGTATTTAAACCTTTCATATTGTCCACGGATGCACCTCCGAATATTGGTGTATTTGGATTAAAAACTGATTCAATCCCTGCAATGGCTTCATCTAACGGTGAAATTGGAAAAACAGATGGAAGAAAAAGGATCATGTTTATATCCGGATTACTACTCTTCAGATCCTGTGCAACCAACTAACCTGGCTATGTACAATTTACTACTTAAAAAGATATGAGTCAAATAAGGGAGTATTTAAAGGCACCTGGAGTGGCTGAAAACTGTAGACCTGAGCAGGATTGATTTAAAGAAACACTAATGCAGCATGATACCAATTAATCGGTGTAACTTACCTTTACTTATAAATTGGTTCATCTTAGAGGAAGGAGGCACGTATGTTACCATTCAACCGGGATGAGTTCTTAAATCTTCTGGAGACGTATAATCTAAAAATATGGCCACTCCAGATAATAGCGCTTATTATTGGGCTCATTGCAGTAATTTTTGCATTCAGAAAAACTCAATTCTCAAGCAAAGTAATCCTTGCATGTTTATCACTCTTTTGGTTGTGGAATGGTGTTGTTTTTTGCCTTCTGTTCTGGGCCACAATCTACAAGCTTGCCTATATTTTTGCCACACTCTGTTTTCTGCAGGGAATCCTATTCATATTGGCACTCTTCAGGGCAGATTTTGATATACATTATCGCCCAGATCTGAGATCCATACTTGGAATTATTTTCATTGCATATGCTATGGTAGGTTACCAGGTATTTGGCTACGTTCTTGGTCATGTCTATCCTCAATTCTTTCCATTTGGTATGGTTCCATGCCCAACTGTAATCTTTACTTTTGGACTATTTTTGATGACAGAAAGGAAATTCCCCAAATTCTATCTTATAATTCCGATTATTGTAGCTAGCGGAGGCTTTATGGTGGTTCCTGCAGGAATTCTTGAGGATATTGGATTGATATTAGCCGGAATCATTGGAACCTTTCTAGTTCTGAAAAGAACCAAACAGCTCTCCACATAAGGCGCCACGATAGGAGCAATCCAGGCACGGTCATCTCTTTTTTCTCCTGAAAAGCTTCTTAAATAGTCCCTTTTCCTTTAGCTTTTTAAAGGGTTTGAACTGGAAAGGCTTTTTCTCTCTAAAATCCTCACACATCAGCTGTGTCCGGATGCTATTGCTGATTTGGAAGACCTCCTTTTGCAAATATTTCCATTGCTCATCCCTGAAAGCACTTTTCATAAAGCCAGACCACATAGGCATGGCAGAATAGGCTCCCTGGCCATATTTAATGCTCTTAAAACGTACATTCTGCAAATCTCCACCAACCCATACACCCGCCACCAGCCCCGGGGTAAAACCAATGAACCAGCCATCGGTGTTGTTCTGTGTGGTGCCTGTTTTTCCTGCTACATCTGCCGTAATCCCATATTTGGAACGTAATCCTACCGCGGTACCTTTATTCACTACACCTTTTAACATCTCAATCATCAGCTCTGCATTTTCGGGAGTGCATATGGCGGTTCCATCGTTAGCAGGAGTAAAATCCTCCAGGATCTTCCCATTCCTGTCCTCAATCCTTGTGAGATACACCGGTTCTTTTGCGATTCCGCCGTTGGCAATGGCCTGATATGCTCCCACCATTTCAAGAAGTGAAACTTCGCCTGTTCCCAAAGCCAGGGATGGAACAGGAGGCAGGGGAGAGTCAATGCCTGCCAGCTTACAGCGCTGCAATACACTATCGATTCCAACCCGCATCATCAAATCCACACTCACTGTATTTACCGAGTGAACCAGGGCACCCTTCATGGAATAGTACCCTCCATAGCTGCGATTTGCATTTCTGGGGGTCCAATCCTCATATTCATGGTACACCACACTGTCGTTTGGGAAATAGTCACAGGGAGAGATCTCCTGTTCAAGGGCTTCCAGGTAAACCAGAGGTTTGAATACGGAGCCGGTCTGGCGCCTGGCCAGCACATGGTCATATTTAAAGTATTGATGGTTGATCCCACCTACCCACGCCTTAATATCTGCAGATCTTACATCCATGGCCAGGAATCCTGCCTGTAAAAATTTAAGATAGTGCCTGATGGAATCAAGTGTATTGAATTCTCTCTCCTGCAAGCCTTCCCAGGTGAACACTTCCATATTACCCGACACTTCAGAGGCCATTCCGGGCCGGTGCTTTCCACTGTAATTGATCAGCAACTGCTCCTCTTTTAAACCCTTCCAAAGATTATCTCCTTTCCACTGTTTTTCAAAAATTCCCTGGAGGTGTTTCATATGTGCCTTCATGGCTTCTTCTGCATAGAGCTGAAGGCGACTATCAATGGTGGTATATACCTTCAGACCATCAGTATAAAGATTGTAGGATTCTTCTTTATCCTCAGAGTAATCGCTGCACCATTGATCCAATTCCGGCCTTAAAAACTCTCTGAAGTAGGGGGCTATTCCTGCATAGTGGGGTAGAGGATGGTAATCTGCCACCAGGGGCAGTGCTTTAAGCGAATCGGCTAAGACAGGTGTAAGAAATTCATATTTGGCCATTTGATCCAGCACCACATTTCGACG
>JAOZUK010000133.1 GCA_029938715.1 Bacteroidales bacterium
AATCAGAGATACTGCACAGCTCATCTATTGCCATTGAGTCTCGGACAACAAACCAACTGGTTTGAAAAACATGATCCCAATCGCTTCCCGGTGTTTGTTTCAGTGCACGATAAACAGGTAACGGGCTGGATCTCTATAGGGATTTATCGTGCTGATCGCCAGGCGCTTAACCATGTGGCCGAGGTGAGCTATTATGTGGATAAAAGTAAACAAGGCGAAGGGATTGGTACACTTTTGCTGGAGCATGCCATTCGCAAAGCCCCGGATTTTGGATTTTCAGTTCTGGTTGCAATCCTTCTGGGCAGAAATCGGGCCAGCATCGGACTGTTAGAAAAACTGGAATTTTCTTGCTGGGGCACCATGCCTGGTATTGCAAAAATCGACGATCAGGAGGTCGATCACCTCTATTACGGTCTAAAACTCTGACCGGCACACCTTCTTTGCATTGATTATCTTACTTTTTTCCACATCTTTGCAATAATGTTTAATTAGTCTAAATAAAAACCATATCATGGGATGTTGTGAAGGCAGTTGCAGTTGTGGAAAGGGATCACAATCTCCGGTGCAGGAAAACCTGGCACTGGTTCAGATGTCGACAAGTCAGGGAATGTTGTCTACCCACGACTGGATGAAAGACCTGGGTTCTTTTACCGTTAAAGAGGAGGTAGCAGAAATTCGCTTTAAGAACAACAGGAAGGCTTTCTTCCGGAATCCCCAGGGAATCAGGTTGAATAAGGATGACCGGGTTGTTTTGGAAACAGAGGGGGGACACGACTTGGGTACCATATCCCTTTCGGGCGATCTGGCCGAAAAGAAATTTGAGCAGAAATTCATCTCTTCTCACAAATCCACATTGAACCAGATTTATCGAAAAGCAACAAGCGTAGATCTGGACAAATGGCTGGGGGCAAAAAGAAGAGAGCGAAAAGTTTTATTGGAATCCCGGTCAATTGCCCGTGAGTTGGGACTGGAAATGAGCATTGGTGACGTGGAATTCCGGGGAGATGGCAAGAAAGTTACCATCTGCTATACGGCCGATGGACGTGTGGATTACAGAGAACTGATTCGCAAATATGCTACAGCTTTCAAGGTTCGGATTGAAATGAAGCAGATTGGGGCCCGGCAAAATGCAGCCTAAATTAACCAATTATTTCCGATCCAAATATGGTGGGAGTTTCTGATTTATTTACACTTTTAAGGATCACATTCCTGAACTGGTTCTTGGCAGGAGCCGTTGTGGAAAAATCCACAGGCAGGTAGTGTTCGCCATACCCGTGAGCCACTCCGTTTTTGTCCACTTTTTCAGTCAGTACCCTTTGCTCTTTTCCCACCATCGATTCCATGTAGAGGATCCTGTTCTCTTTGGAGATATTACGAATCACCTCACTCCGCTGGGATTTGATCTTCTCTTCCAGCTGATTTTCCAGCCTGTCGGCCCGGGTCCCTTTTCTGCGCGAATACCTGAAAGTATGAATGTGGCTGAACATGGCCTCTTTTGACAGTCTTGCAGTCTCATTAAAATCCACATCAGTCTCACCCGGAAATCCAACAATCACATCGGTGGTGAAATTGAAATCGGGCATGTGCTTACGGAACTTCTCAATAATTTCCATGAAAGAGTTCGCAGTATACATTCTACGCATTTTCAGCAGAATAGGATCTGAACCACTCTGTATACAGAGGTGGAGATGCGGTGCCATTTTGGGATGCTCGAAAACCCTATGGAAGTCAGGTCCAAAACCGTCGGGCTCCAACGATGAGATTCGAATCCGGAAATCACCGGGAAGATCGGCCACCTTCTCCACTGCTTTTTCAATGTTGTATTGCTGGTAATTGTACCGGCCAATATTCACGCCGGTGATCACTACCTCTTTAAATCCATTGTCGACCACCCGCTTTACATTATCAAGGATCTGATCCAGGGGACGGCTCACAGCTCTTCCGCGTACGGAAGGTACAATGCAGTAGGTACAAAAATTATCACATCCGTCCTGTACCTTGATGGAGGTTCGGGTATGCAGGCTTTGATCAACTGCTTCAAAGCCAAATACATCGCCAGAGTAAGTTTCGGGATGAACCACTTCTCCGCTGAAATGTGCATCTACCAGGGAGACGATCTGACTTTTGCGCTCGTTATCGACCACGTAGGTGATCTTTTCATTGGCCTCCAACTGCTCCTTATGGTTGTTGGCCATGCAACCGGTAACCACCACCAATCCCCCCTTGTTTTTCCGTGCAGCCCGGTTGATGGTGTTTCTCGATTTCTGATCACTTTGGTTTGTTACAGTGCAGGTGTTAATTACGGTAATATCAGCAATACTTGCGCTATCAACCACCTGGTAGCCTGCCTGGTGAAACTGGGTCACCAGGGCATCCGTTTCATACTGGTTCAGACGACAACCCAATGTTTTAAAAGAAACTTTTTTCATCCGTGCAAAGTTAACTATTCCGGGGCCATTGCGGTGATATTTACGGTCGCCATCTCCCCTTCGAGGGATAATCCGTTGGAACCGGTGACCTTCAACTCCACAAAAGTGCCCACCAGATCGGTACGGTTGGCCTGGAAGCGGATATTTATTTTTCCTTCGGTGAGCCCTTTCAGGTACCCGGGTTTCCGATCTGAGCCTGTGACAAGTACCCTGACTGTTTTTCCAATGGTTTGATGGTTGTGTTTAGAAGCAGTCTCCTGCAATACTCCATTCAGATCATGCAGTCGCCTCTTTTTCACTTCCACCGGAACCGTATCCTCCCAACGATAACTGGCGGCGCCAGGCCTGGGTGAGTATTGTGCCACGTAAGCCATATTGAACCTGAATTCTTTCATGGCCTCAATGGTATGCTGGTGCTGAGCTTCATCTTCACCGGTAAAACCAACGATAATATCTGTGAAGAGGGTAGCATGGGGAAGCTTTTTCCTGATGGTATGAACAATCTCTCTGTATCGTTCCATGGAGTGATTCCGGTTCATCTTTACCAGCAGTTTTTCATCGCCCGATTGAAGTGGAAGGTGGATCTGATTGGCCAGGTGAGGATAGGCGGCAATTACTTTAATCACTTCGTCCGACATATCCCTTGGATGGGGAGAGGTGAAATAGATCCAGCACATTTTATCCATCTGAAGCGCGGTCTGACCAATTTCCCTGAGCAACCGTGCAAAATTTAGCTCGCGTCCTTTTTTATCTAGGCCATAAGAGTTTACATTCTGTCCCAGAAGGGTGATTGATTTATAACCCTGCTGAATTAAGTCCTTCACCTGGTTCACAATGTCTCCCGAAGGACGGGAGACTTCGCGGCCACGGGTATAGGGAACCGCACAGAAGGTGCAGAATTTGTCGCATCCGTTCTGGATGGGCACAAATGCTTCAAAGGCAGACTGATAGTCGGGTTGAATGTTCCAGAGGGAAAAGATTTGCTCATTCCCGGGAATCCCCTTTACCGGTAATTTCAGACTTGCTGGGGTGGCCACTCCGAAGGAGGTGATCATTCCGGGCAGGTCGTTTACTTCGCTCATGGGAAAGACAATATCAAAGAGCTTGAGGAATCGTTCCCTGTCATCGGGAAGGATACATCCTGATATAAAGGTGATCAGGTTGCGGTGATTTTTACTTTTGTTCCACCTGGCGATCTGGTTATAGACCTTATCTATGGCCTTTTGTCTGACCGAGCATGCAATGATTCCAACCACATGTGCATCGCTATCCGAATCGGTTTGAACAAGCCCCATCTCTTTCAGCACAGTGTGAATGCGCTCGCCGTCCGACAGGTTCATCTGACAACCCAGTGTAATGAGATGATAGCGCATGAGTATCAGAAATAGACTTCAGTAAAGATCTGGCGTTGCGGAATTCCCCGGGCCCTCAGGATATCCATGGCATCGAAAATCATATTGCTGTTTCCGCACAGATAGACTTGGCGATGGCTGTCAATATCAACCTCCAGGAGGTAGTCGGTGAGACGTCCTTCAAAATCACCCTGATTGTCCCGGGATGTGCAAACCTGTAAGCTGCCTTTTTTATAATGCCGGATGTCATAAGCCTCCTCCATCTTCCTTACCCCGTGAATCACCTGGTAATCAACCTCCGGATTGGATCGGATGTAGCTATGGAAGGGAGCAATTCCGGTTCCGCTGGAGATAAATAACAAACGGGCGGGCCGGGAGATCCCCGATTCTGTGAGGAAGAATCCGTAAGGGCCCCTTACTTCCAGCTTATCCCCGGGTTTGATAGATTTTAACTGTCTGCTTACCACTCCATCGTCCACCTCCTTGATCAGGACCTCCAGGAAATCATCATGGATGCCACTGTAAATGGAGTATTCTCGTAATTCTGAAGAGCCTGGAAGTCCCAACACCAAGTGCTGTCCGGGATTGAATTCCATGCCATTTCTTGAAAATCGCAATACGTATGTGGATTCGGTCAGATGCCTGACCCTCTCTATTACATAAAGTGCTTCGTCTACTTTTACATTCATCACCACTCCTCTCTTCTTTAAAACAAGTGCAAAATTAATTTAAATCGATTATAAATAACAATATACAAGGAGTTTTGTGCTATCGGTTCTTGCCAATAATTGATTTTACCTCATTAAATGATGGTTAAGTTAAAAAATGGAATTCATATATTGTATCAAAATAAGCCTTTTTCTGCCTTCTGGGATGTGCTTCCTACTGTGGGCGAACTGGCAGGTTTTCAACCGGATAATGAAGTTTATCACTACACTCATACATGTAGTTTTTATAATTGGGATTACCTCCTGTAAAAAAGAGATCTCCAATCGTCCAAACCTTGTTCTAATTGTAGCCGATGACCTGGGTTGGAAGGATGTGGGCTTTATGGGATCGGATTATTACGAAACCCCAAACCTGGATCGGCTGGCAGGTGAGGGCATGGTCTTTAGCCAGGCCTATGCCTCTGCAGCCAACTGTGCCCCCAGCAGGGCGTGTCTGATGTCGGGCAGGTATACCCCTGTTCATGGAATTTATACAGTGGGATCGTCGGAACGGGGAAGCTCCAAAACCCGCAGGATTATACCCGCAAAGAACCAGGAGGTTCTGGCTGATCGTTTCTACACACTGGCCGAGGCTTTGAGCGATGCAGGCTACACCACCTGTAACATAGGTAAATGGCACCTGGGGATAGATCCTCTTACCCAGGGAATGGATTACAATGTAGGGGGAGGTAACTGGGGCCATCCCAACAGTTATTTTGCTCCTTATAAGCAACCAGATCTTAAGGCACCTGAAGGGGAGTACCTTACCGACCGGCTGACCGAAGAGGCCCTGAAATTTATCAGAGAGAATCAGGCAGATCCGTTTTTTCTTTATCTGCCCTATTATGCGGTCCATACCCCCATTCAGGCCAAGGAAGCTTTTGAAAACAAATACCTTGAAAAGGGAGGCTCGGGGTGTCAATCCAATGCGGCTTATGCAGGTATGGTAGACAATATGGACAGGTGTATAGGATTGATTATGAATGAGATTTCTAAGCTGGGACTGGACCGGAATACCCTGGTGATCTTTACCTCCGATAATGGGGGGATCAGAGAGGTCTCCTGCCAGGATCCCCTCAGGGCCGGCAAAGGATCTTATTATGAGGGGGGGATCAGGGTGCCTCTGGTTGTGAGATGGCCCGGAAAAATTAAACCCCAATCCCAATCCGAAGAACCTGTAATAAATATTGATTTCTATCCTACACTAATGGATATCACCGGAGGTTCTGGGGCAGAAGGTGAGCTGGATGGAGTTTCACTCTGGCCTTTGCTCTCAGGAAGGACCGGATCCCTTCCTGAACGTCCCCTCTATTTTCACTTTCCTATCTACCTGCAAGCATACAAAGCCGGCTATGATGGGGGAAGAGACCCGCTATTCAGGACCCGTCCCGGATCGGTGATCAGAGTGGGAGAATGGAAACTTCACTACTATTATGAGGATGGGGGTATAGAGCTCTATAACCTGGCCGAGGATCCCGGGGAAGTAAATGATTTGTCTGACATAAATGATTATAAAACAGATGAATTATTAGAGATACTTAAAGCATGGCTTGAAGAGCGGGATGCACCTGTGGAATTTGCCACAAACCCTGAATTTGATCGGGGTTTTGAGCTCAGGAAGATTGGGGAGACTGAATAGGCCAGTTCAAATCCTTAATTCGCGGTTTTGCGGTAGAGGCACTCTTTCAATGAACAAATTTGGCAGGTATACTCCTGATAGACCACCGAACTGCCAATGCCGAGAATGGCACTGATCGATTTAATGGGGGTCATAAGTGATGAATCTGATAGGGTGATACCACAACCGTTTTCAGGAAACAATTTAAAAAGCTTCTGCTGTTCGCTTACATCCCATTTGCAATAACCAGGACTGTAACGATTGGTAATTTTTAATCCACTTTGACTTGCTAATTGCTTAATATGGTCCTGAACCTGGTTGACCACAGATTCAACCAGAGCGGAAGCCACCATGTCGGCAATATAGCCTTCCAGGAATTCACCTCTCTCCATTAGTTCACGGGCCAGGGTTTCCGGTCCAGGTCCCGAAGTGGCCATAAGAAAAACGTAATCTTCAGAACCCACCAACATTTTTTTAAGAGTCCTGCCTGTTTGGAAGCTGGATCCCTGGATGGAAATCTGCCCTGAAGTTTCAGTTTTCAAGGCTTTCACCCGTATGAAACTTCCCTGGGGAGACATGCACTTTCTACATTCTGTAATGAGTTTATCAATAAGGTTTTCGGTATATGAATCCACCACACCAAATTCATCTCCCAGGAGGCTCATAATATCCCCGGGATGAAGGTCAATTTGTGTTTGGTCAATAGAAAGGTGGTGGACCGACATCTTTTTCAATTATGCTTCGAAGATAGCAGAAAGAGAGTTATTGTTAAAATAAACCTAAATCCAGGCCGATTTAGTGTCCTGGTGAATCGGGTGGTTAATTTTGGCACGAAAAATTGTAAGGGGAGAAGCCCTGGTACGTCTTATTAGTATAAAAGTTTGAGTCATGATACAATTTCGACAGATGATATGTCCGGTTTCACCGGATAGGATAGATGAGAACAGAGTGAGAGCAACAGCACTGGGAGTAATAATTACCATGGGGGCATTTTTCATAACTGGTTATGAGATAATCCCGGCTTTTCTGGCTGTGGATTTTTATATCCGTGCTTTTACAAAATTAAAATACAGTCCGTTAAGCTGGCTGGCTAAACAGCTGGTTGATGCCATTGGAACCAAACCTGTATTGATTCCAAAAGCACCCAAAGTATTTGCAGCCAGGATCGGATTTCTGCTCACCTTTTTAACCACCGTTTCGGCCATGCTGGGGATGTCATTTTTTGCTATTATCCTGGGCACCACACTGGTGAGTTTTGCATTTCTTGAGTGCGGCCTTAATTTTTGTGCCGGTTGCTGGATCTATACCTATGTGGTTTACCCGCTGGTCAGAAAAGGCCGGTAAATTTACAAGTAATTTCGTGCAGCCCTTTCCTGAGGTCAAGCTGATTTTTTGAAGCTTATTTATATTGACATACATTTGCTTATCGGGCAGAACTTACCAAATCAGATAGAAATGAAAACTAGCAAGAGAGAAATGATCCGCATGTTTGTAATATCTTGTGTATTACTAATGACACTTATTTTGGATTTGAAAGCACAGGAAATGGAGACAAAAAAGGAGAAACTGGCTGTCTTATGGGTTTCGGGAGATAGGGATGTGGCCGAGAAATCCTGCCTGATGTACACCCATGCCGCCAAGCGGAATGGCTGGTTTGATGAGGTGGTCCTCATTGTCTGGGGATCCTCCTCCAGTTTACTGGCAAAGGATGTGGCACTTCAGGAAAAAGTTAAGGCAATGAAAGAAGACGGAGTGATTGTTGAGGCTTGCATGGCCTGCTCAAATATGCTGGGAGTTACTGAGGATCTGCAGGCTCTGGGTATCGATGTAAAGGGGATGGGTGTGCCTCTTACGGAGTATCTGAAAAGCGGATATCATGTGCTTACTTACTGATTCCTGACTGCCATTCTGTCTGCTGAGTGCCCATGGCTTGATATTTGGACATAAAATAAAAACAGATTGAATGATCAATGTCCGACAAATAAAATCAAGATACCAGCGGCTTTGTCGACTGGTTGCATCCAGGCGTGTGAAAGATTCCCTTGATGTGCTCAATAAACTGGTAAGCGAGTCGGGGTACAGCGACTTTTTTATTCAACAGGAGCACCTGGAGCACACCTATGAGCAGATGCTCAACTACATGTTAGAGGGGGTTCAGGATCCAGAGAGAGATATGGTATACACAAAGCTGCTCACCTCTATCCTGGAACTGGCCGACCGGGTAAAAGATCGTTTAATGGAACAGCACTCAGGTTGGCATACATATACCCTGAAACGGGAGGTAGAGCACCAGCAGGAGTTAACCGGGAAGAGGGTCATTGAAACCATGGATGACCTCTCCTTTAAAAGGGAACTGGATGAACTGATTGATGAAGGTCAGGTTTCACCACATGCAACGGAAGATCGTCGCAGGAAGCTGTCAGCAGAAATTTTCAGGCATTTATGGCTTAGCAACAGGTACAATGAAGCAGAGAACAGCCTCTCAAGTGCCATTCTTTCCTGCCAGGAATTCCTCTGGTATGAGAAGGCTCTTTACATAAGTGGAATACTTCTGTCGGGACTCCGGTACTGGGACGAGCAGAAGGTACACAGGTTAATCGATTTTGCAAGTGAAGAGGACCAGGAGGTCTCAGCCCGGGCCCTGGTGGCACTGGTTATCCTGTTATACACCCATGACCACCGGATTGAGTTTTATCCAAATATCATACACAGGCTCAGGTTATTGAAAGAGGAGCTAGCGCTGGAAAAGAGCTTTGAAAAAATTGCGTTGCAACTCATCCGGACCAGGGACACCCTGGAAATTGGAAGGAAATTACAGGAAGATTTAATGCCTGAAATGGCTAAACTAAAGCCCAAGCTGGAGGACAAGTTAAAGATGGATGATATTCGGGATGAATTGCTGGAAGAAGGCAGGAACCCTGACTGGGAATCCGTGTTCAGTGAGTCGGACGGCCTCTATAAGAAAGTGGATGAGTTTATGAAGTTGCAGATGGAGGGGGCCGATGTGTATATGACCACCTTTGCACATCTAAAGCAATTTCCCTTCTTCAACGAGTTGACTAACTGGTTGGTACCGTTTCACAATGAGAATCCCGATCTGAGTGAGATCTACTCTTCAAGGAGTGATGTTTTCGATCCGGATATTTTTGTAGATGGATTGAAAAAGACCCCGTTTCTCTGTAACAGTGATAAGTACAGTTTTATTTTTAACCTTCGGTATCTGCCCGAGGAACAGAAGAAGATGTTGTCCACCGCATTCTTAATGGAGATGGAGGGACTCCAGGAGATGATCTCCGACGAGAAATTAACTACTGGGGATTTTACAACCAGGACCGTATTCATTCAGTATATCCAGGACCTTTACAGGTTCTTTAAGATCTCCCCTTTTAAGAACGAGTTCGAAGATATCTTTGGAGGGAAACTGGATCTTTACCGATCCTGGTTCTTCAGAGAGATTATTGAAGGGGACTCCATTATCAGGAACATTGCCGAGTATCTTTTCGAGAAGGACCATTATGAAGAGGCCCTTGATATTTTTAAGATGCTGCTGAAAGATAAGCCCGGGGACCGGGAATTGCTCGAAAAAGCAGGGTATTGCTATCAGAAGGAGGGTAACTTTACAAAAGCAATCAGCTACTATACCCGAATTGCTCTATCGGGTGAGCAGAATATGTGGGGGCTCAAAAATCTGGGCATTTGCTATCGGAAAACGGGAGATTATAAGTCGGCTCTGGAGGTCTATGAGAGGGCTTCATCGTTACAACCTGATGATCAAACCATCGAATCACTTATCGGATTTTGCCATTTGAAAATGGGAGAGTATGAGATTGCATTAAAGCACTATTTTAAAATTGAATACCTCAACCCTGGGAATCAACACATTCTTCGTCCCATAGCCTGGTGTTATTTTGCCATGGGTGAGCTTGAAAAATCGGATAAATATTTCACCAGGGTCTTTGAATTGAAGCCTGGGTATTACGATTACATCAACTACGGGCACGTGCAATGGGCTCTTGGAAAGAAGAGGGAGGCAGTTGAACTCTATATTCAATCTTTAAGAGACCTGAATTTTGAGATGGATGATTTTCTGAAGACCATGGAGGAGGATAAGTCCTTGCTTCTGACAAATGGCATCAATGAGAAAGATATTCCACTTATGCTGGACTTTCTACATTATCGACTGATGAAATAAAAAAAAGGAATAAAAAAAAGCGGTCCGATATTGAAGAAAAAAGCCATGGAATTCAACCCGTCTCTATATGAGAATGGAATGTAGTATCGAACCGCTATATTGTAAATGTGATAAGAACGTCAGTATTGTATTACAAATATAGGGGATTTTTCCTACTTAGCATTGTCAGAAATAACCAAAATCGGGCCTTTTGTCAAAAATATCGGCCATTAGACAGTTTGCGAGACTGCTTGCACCAATTCTGAAGCGGTCTCTGTGTAACCAGTCTTCACCCAGAATCTCACTAACAATTGTATAGTAAAGTATAGCGGTTTCGGAGTTGGATATGCCTCCTGCAGGTTTGATCCCAATTTTCTTTCCGGTGCGGTTATAATAATCTCTGATGGCTTCACACATAACCACCATTGCTTCGGGTGTGGCTCCGGGTGAGACTTTACCTGTGGAGGTTTTAATGAAATTGGCTCCTGCTCCTATGGCCAGCAGGGAGGCTTTTCGTATCGATGAATAGTCCTGAAGGCTTCCTGTTTCCAGGATTACCTTTAAATGTACCGGACCCACCCGCTGTTTGATGATCTGGATCTCATACTCCACATATTCCAGATCTCCCATAAGAAACTTACCCACGGGCAGTACAATATCAATCTCTTCAGCACCTTGCTCTATGGCCTGTTCAATCTCCATGATTTTGATATTGGTAAAGGTCTGTGACGAAGGGAATCCACCTCCAACAGACGCAATACTCACCAACGGATTCTCCAATTTTTCCTTAACCACCGAAACCAATTCGGGATAGACGCAAATGGCAGCAACAACGGGCATTGAAGGGTACGATTCTCCAAGTAAATTAACCTTTTCACACATCTGAGACACATTTTCGATGTTGTCTCGTTCGCTGAGGGTGGTTAAATCAATGAGGCTGAATATTTTCTTTAATAGCTCTTTATCACTGGTGGATGGCAACTTTGACCGGATCTTCTCCAGAAGATGGTCTACCTCCTCTGCATCGACAATGTGGTTAAAATCAGACAAGATTTTCATCATTGGGTTCTTGGAACCTCAATTTATCATTTTGTTGATGACGGTCAAAATCCCTGGAGGTTTTTTTCTGGAT
>JAOZUK010000134.1 GCA_029938715.1 Bacteroidales bacterium
TGAAGCATATCGGAAATGAAATTGTATATATCAATAATGATCTGGTTCGGATATTGGAGAGCACTTGATGGACACCATTGCCTTCAAAGTCTGGCGAACATATTATCGTTGTGAGCTACGGGGAACCGAGCCTGCTGTTTGTAACTCAACAAAACATCATGGTCTGGATTTTGTAATTTTAGCGGAGAATTTGCGTTTCTAAATTAAATGATATTCCCGGCAAGAAGAATAGTATATGGCAGCCAATGGCTCAGCGCCGTTCTGGCTGGCTGCTTCCTTACAATGGTTTTGTCACTGAATGCACAGCTGGTTACCACAGGGTATGAACCCACCACCAGGATCCTCTTTATCTTTGATGCATCCAACAGCATGGCGGGACAGTGGGACGGGGAGCGGAAGTTCGACATCGCCCGTGATATCCTGCTGGAGATGGTGGACAGCCTGGAGCAGATACCCAATGTGGAAATGGGGCTGCGCATATACGGCCACCAGAGTCCGGTCCCTCCACAGGATTGCAGCGACACCAAACTGGAGGTCCCGTTCAGTGCCACAAATGCCTCCCGGATTAAGCAGAAATTAAGGTTTATCAATCCAAAGGGAACCACACCCATTGCACACTCCCTGGCCCTTGCTCCGGATGATTTCCCCTCCTGTGGAAACTGCCGGAACATCATTCTGTTGATTACCGATGGTGTGGAGGCCTGTGACGGCGATCCCTGTGCAGTCTCCAGGGGACTGCAGAGGAAAGGAATTATCCTGAGGCCTTTTGTGATTGGGATTGGCACCGATCCCGGATTCAGGGAGACCTACGATTGCATTGGTGAGTATTATGACGCCCCACACAAAGAACAATTCAGGGAAGCGCTCAATGTAATCATCACCCAGGCCCTTAATGCCACCAGTGCACAGGTGAGTCTGCTCGACACCGATGGCAATCCATCCGAATCGGATGTGAATGTGATCTTTTACGACCGGTTCTCGGGGGTGGTCCGGTACAATATGATTCACACCCTCAACAGCAAGGGGAATCCAGACACCCTCTCTCTGGACCATATGAGTACCTATAACGTGCTGGCCCAGACCATCCCACCCTCCAGGCTCGATAGTGTTAAACTGGTGAACGGCCGGCACAACATTATTGGGATTGATTCGCCCCAGGGATACCTGCATGTACGAACCACCAGGGGGAAAGCCTACGATCGCGAGAAGATCCTGGTCAGGCGGGCCAACAGTTCTGAAACCATCAACATTCATGAAATAGGAAATGTGGGAAAATACCTGGTGGGAAAATATGATCTGGAGATCCCCATCTACCCGCTTATGCTTATCAATGATGTGGAGATTAAGCAGAGTTATACCACCACCATAGAGATACCTGACCCCGGTTATGTAACCTTCAGCGCACATCAACCGGGAGCAGGAGCACTCTACCAGATGACTCCTAAAGGGGAACAGATCTGGGTCATGAATCTCCTGGAGAACAGAAAGAGTCAGGGATTCTATCTGCAACCTGGTGCCTACAGGGTGGTTTTCAGGCGGACCGATTATAAATCCACCTCATTCAGCATGGTTAGGGACTTCGATGTGGATCCGGGCTCCTCCGAGTCCATTGAATTCTATTAAATGCAACCCACTCCAACAGTTAAATTAAACCTTTTCGACAGCAGATTGTCAAAACTACAAATTGATCAGGATCATGCCTGAGTGGGATGACAGGAAAATCATAGAAGGGATACAGAATCCGGATAAGGCAGACAAAGCATTTGGCATGCTTCTGCAAAAATACCAGGAGCGGCTCTACTGGCATATCCGGAAAATTGTGGTCAGTCACGATGATACCGACGATGTACTTCAAAATACCATGGTTAAGGTTTGGCGTTCTCTGGGCAGTTTCCGTGCCGAATCGGGCCTCTATACCTGGCTCTATCGCATTGCCACCAATGAAGCCCTCACATTTCTGAAGCAGAAAAAGAAGCGCACTTTTGCCCCCTGGGTGGATGTGGAACAGAAGATCAGTGAATCTCTGGAATCGGACCCCTGGTTCAATGGCGATGAAATTCAGCTTCAGCTTCAGCAGGCCATTCTGAAATTGCCCGAAAAACAGAGAATTGTTTTCAATATGAAATATTTTGATGAGATGAAATACCAGGAGATGTCAGAGATATTGGGTACTTCGGTGGGAGCTTTAAAAGCCTCTTATCACCACGCAGTTAAAAAAATTGAAGCCATGCTGGGGGAGGATTAAACCTTTCTCCCTCCTCAGGGTCTAACCAATACCTAACAAGAAGATGAACAAGGATAATAAAAAAACAGATTTGCAGCAGGAAAGGCTGAAAGAGCGCCCATTTGGCGTGCCGGAAGGCTATTTTGAAAGCTTTGCTGATCGGCTGCAGGAACGGATCAGGGAGGAGGAATCCTCCAAAGTGCCGGTCCGGCGAATTGGTTCAGGTTCCAGGTTTAGGGTAGCGATGGCTGCTGCTGTTGTTGGCCTGGCACTGATCAGCTACTCAATTGTCAAGATTACTACCACGAGCAATGGCTCCGGCAATAATTTCCCTGAAATGGCATTTTTTGAAGAGATGCAGATATTTGATGACGATCGCTACCTCTACGAATTAATCGAGGAAGTTGAAGAAGAGATGGACGAGGAAGAGGCCTTTGCCTCACAGGCCATCGAATACCTGGCCATAAACGATGCAGAATTGGTTCTTTTATTTGAATAAGCTAATTAGATTGGATCATGAATAAAAAAGTCACACGATTTTTAACAGGCACGGCGCTTCTGCTTTTCATTGCAGGATGGTCTCCCATACTGGGACAAACAGAAGAACAAATTAAAAAGTTTAAGAAGGAGCGTGAAGTTTACTTTACCGAAGAGCTTGAACTGACTGATGCAGAAGCGAAAACATTCTGGCCCCTATATGATGACTTCCATAACAGGAAGATGAAACTTGTGGAAGATGAGAGGAATACTTACAGTTATGCCTATAAAAATGCCGATAACCTCACCAAAGAAGAGATCCTCGAAATCCTGGCTAAAGTGGGCAAGTTGAAAGAGGATCAACTTAAGCTGGAAGCGGAATACTATCAGGACAAATTTATGAAGGCCCTTCCTGCCAAGAAAGTATTGAAGCTGGGCAAGGTAGAATGGGATTTTCGGCGTCACCTGATGCGTGAGCTAAGAGGTCGGGGCCATGGGGATCAGAGCAATAGAGATGGCCGCCCGGGTGGCGGTCAGGGATCCACATCTAAGTCACCCCCGCCCATGGATCACTTCTAATGGTCTACTTCATGTCTTCGGGGGAGTAATCGCGATACATCAACAGGTCCTCGGGCAGGTCAAGCTCCACCTCCTGCAGGAACTTCACGCTGGCTTCAATGTCGGGATACATCACCTTATCGTCCTTTACAAACGACACTTTTTCTCTGTAGGCTTCTAGGAATTTCTCCAGGTAAGGACTGGTGTGCGCAGGCCTTCTGAATTCAAACGCCTGTGCTGCATTGTAGAGTTCAATGGCCAGAATCCGCTCCAGATTGGTCATCACCCGGTATGCTTTGGTGGCTGCATTGGCTCCCATGCTCACATGGTCCTCCTGTCCCTGTGATGATTCGATGGAATCCACCGAAGAGGGAGTACAGAGTTGCTTGTTGTGGCTCACCATAGATGCTGCAGTGTACTGGGGAATCATAAATCCGGAGTTCAATCCGGAGTCAGCCACCAGGAAGGGTGGCAGACCCCTGGTTCCGGAAACCAGCTGATAGGTACGGCGCTCTGAAATATTTCCTATCTCGCTCATGGCTATGGCCAGGTTGTCCAGGGCAAGGGCCAGGGGCTGACCATGAAAATTCCCGGCCGAAATGATTAAATCCTCCTCAGGAAAGATGGTGGGATTGTCGGTGACAGAGTTGATCTCATTTCGGAACACATAGGCCACGTAATTGATGGAGTCTTTGGTAGCTCCATGTACCTGGGGAATACATCTGAAAGAGTAGGGATCCTGTACATGCGCCTTCTGCCTGTTAATCAGCTCGCTCCCTTCAAGTAGCCAGCGTATCCTTCGGGCAGTAACAATCTGTCCCTGATGGGGCCTGATCTGCTGAATCAATTCATGGAAGGGTTCGATCCTCCCGTCGAAAGCTTCCAGCGAAAGGGCCGCAATTACATCGGCCAGCCTGGAGAGTTTAAATACTCTGAGGCACAAATGGACCCCGTAAGCACTCATAAACTGGGTGCCATTCAGTAACGCCAATCCCTCTTTGGACTGAAGATCGATGGGATCCCATCCAAGAGTTTGTATCACATCGGCTGCCTTTTTCCGCTCTTCTTTCATATCCACATCGCCCATTCCCAGCAGGGGCAGGCTCATATGCGCCAGCGGCGCCAGGTCGCCCGAGGCTCCCAAAGATCCGTAGGTATAGACTACCGGCAAAATATCGTGGTTATAGAGATCGGCCAGTCGCTGTACGGTGGCCACCTGGACCCCTGAATTTCCATAGGAAAGGGATTGTATCTTTAACAAGAGCATCAATTTGGTAATCTCTCTGGGGACCTCCTCACCCACCCCGCAGGCATGAGACATCACCAGGTTTTTTTGTAATTGTCCCAGGTTCTCCTTTGAGATCACTGTATCGCAAAGAGAACCAAAGCCGGTATTGATTCCGTAAATGATCTCATCCTCTTTCTCCAGCCTTGTGTCCAGGTAATTCCGGCACCGGTTTATCTTTTCTATGACCTCCCCGGAGAGAACAATTTTGGTACCGTCAGCTATGATCTCTTCAATTTTCTTCCAGTCAATCTGCTCTGTGGTAACCAGGTGTATCTTTTCCATATCCCCTATTTTGAGAATCTAATAACAGGAAAAAAAATGAACCTGTGGAGGTTTATGAAATGTTGTTGGACAGCCGTTCAACCAGCTCAGCCGGGGTCAATCGCTCCTGGTTTCCGGTCTCCATCTCCTTCAGAGTAATCACACCATCCTGCATCTCCTGTTCACCCACCAGGGCCACGAAAGGAATCTTCCGGTTATTGGCATAGGCCATCTGCTTCTTCATTTTAACAGGATCGGGATAGAGCTCAGAGGCAATTCCACCGGATCTGAGTCTCCTGAGTATGGATAGAATATAGTTTGCCTCGTTTTCCCCGAAGTTTACAAAAAGCAGCTGGGTATCCATCTCCCGCTCCTGCGGGAACCTCTCAAGCTGAAGCAATACGTCGTAGATCCGGTCGGCGCCAAAAGAGACTCCCACACCCGATACTCCTTCCAATCCGAAAATGCCGGTGAGGTTGTCATACCTTCCGCCCCCGCAAATACTACCGATCTGTACTTCGTCCGATTTCACTTCGAAAATGGTTCCCGTATAGTAGTTGAGTCCCCGTGCCAGAGTCAGGTCAAACTCAACAGCTGCATCTACCGGATGGTCTTTCAGGAAACCAAAGAGCTTGTCCACTTCCATGAGTCCTTCCATACCGATTTCTGACTGATTCAGATATCCACTGAGAAAAGTGAGTTTCGTTGAAGTGGTTCCTTCCATTTCCAGGACCGGCTTCAGCTTCTCCACCGACTGTTTGCTCAACCCTTTCTGGTCCAGTTCGGCCAATACCTTCTCCATTCCTATTTTATCCAGCTTGTCGATGGCCACGGTGATATCGATCATTCGATCGGGCTCCCCGATTACCTCCACAATTCCGGCCAGTACCTTGCGGTTATTCAGCTTGATAACCACCTTCAGTCCAAGGGCAGTGAAGACTTCGTCCATGATCTGCATCAGCTCAAATTCATTGAGCAGCGAGTGGCTACCGATCACATCCACATCACACTGGTAAAACTCCCTGTACCGGCCACGCTGGGGGCGATCGGCCCTCCATACAGGCTGGATCTGGTAGCGTTTAAATGGGAACGCAATATCGTTGCGGTGCTGCACCACAAAGCGGGCAAAGGGCACCGTAAGATCGTACCTGAGCCCCTTCTCTGCTATGAGGACCCCCAGTCTGCCAGCCGGGGTTTCGTGCAGGGTTTCTGCATCCAGCTTCGCCTTAAAATCGCCCGAATTCAGGATCTTGAACAGGAGCTTATCTCCCTCTTCACCGTACTTACCCATGAGGGAGGAGAGATTTTCCATGGCAGGGGTCTCAATGGGAAGGTACCCATAGGTCTTGAAGATTTTGCGTATGGTATCGAAAATGAAATTCCGCCTGGCCATCTCCAGGGGATTGAAATCTCTTGTTCCTTTTGGAATGGAGGGTTTGTCTGCCATGAAATTGGGTAACTAGTTGGCCTTGGCCAGTTTCTTAAAGTCGCTCTCCAGAAATGCATCCGGACTTTTAGCTTTGACTTTGTGGTAATCAAAATAGTAAAACTTCCCGTCGGCTGCACCAATGAGGATTTTGTATACCCGGGCATTCATCTTCTTTCCTTCGGGCCCCACTTTGTGCAGAAAGACCGCATTTTCATCCCCGGCCATAATAAGTTCCTTAATCTCCTCGGGTTCCACAATTTTCACATTGTAGGGATAAACCTGCCTGATGCGGGCTTCGGAGGAGACCGGTTTATCCAACTCATCCTCCACCAGGTAGAGCGTCTTCTGCCTGACGTCAGCCATATTTTCGTTGTAATGCTTGTACACATTTTGAGAAACCAGACCGGGGTTCTCGGTAATCAGCCTGATGTGATCCTGCAGAAACCGTACCATGGTACCCAGTTTATAGGCATACCTGTCTTCGTCCACACCATGATAACTCAGCGGCAGGTTTGCCACATCCTTCATATCATCGATGGACTCGTAGTCTCCTCCCAGTGAAACACACAGAAACATATACCGGGTGTGCGATTTGTCCTTCTCAAAGTTCACTGCGGCCATATAGAGAAATGAGGCATTCTTATCGGCACTCTTTGCACCAAAATCTTCGAACTTAATGAACTCATATTCGGTGATGTTCCAGTACTTCTTCACTGCATCCTGGATCTCAAAATTATATTCGGCCATGGGATTATCGCTGAGAACCACGTAGGTTTTGGTGGTGTGAAAATGGTCAAGATCCTCCACGGTGGGTAGATACTCCCTCTGGGCATTGATCTGGACAAACGATGATATCATGACGAGAAGGGCAAGGGTCTGTTTCATTAAATTTGATTTGCGGGTTAATATTTCAACTTTGGGAATTATTCTGGAAAATAGAGCGGGTGTTTCTCATTGAACTTGCGGATAAAGACAAACTTCATCTGCTTTTTTTTCCGGTTTTTAAGGGCCATGAATTCGTCGGCCAGCTCCGGATCCTTCATAAGCAGGACTTCCACGCCCTTGGTATCATACTCAAGTACCTCGCCGGTTTCAAAATCGAGCAGGTACTGCCTCAGCTCACTGCTGGCGTAGTTGGACTGAGGCTGGTTGTAACGGTTATAATTATATGAATTGGAGTAATAGGGGTTGTAATATGGATCGTAATAGTTGGAGCTGTAGGTGGTTACTGAAGCCACAAAATGGGAGATGCTTCCCACGAAACTGATCCGGTGAAACGCAGATCCAACATTAATGTAGAGGACCCCATTGCGCCCGTATCCCCAGATATTCGCGGTTTTCATCACCTTTTTCACTCCGTTGTCATCATAGATAATGATCTCTTTCTGGGCTGTGATTTTATCGTAGAATCCCCTGTCGAACATGTCCACATCTGATACGATCCGGGCCGGAGAGATGGGATCATTGTCTTTAACCATTTCGAAATTGGCGAAAATCCCGTTATTGAACTCAAAATCGGGGGAATGCTTTACCATGGCTGCTTCATCCCTCTCCTGGGCTTTCAGCAACGGGGTAAATACAAGTAAAAGCAGAAGACCTGTAATTCTGATCCACATAGACATCACTCCTTCAACTACAAAATTACTAACTCTATCGGGTATATAATACAAAAATAACGCCAATATTATTCTTGTTTGTTCATTTTTCTCTTTCTTTGCTTGAGAAAGCCATTTAAGAATACCCATGTTTCCCCATTTACTGCAACGGATCATCTCATTTGGAACAGATGAGAAGATGGAACAGGCTGCTGTAAACCGGATCAGACAGATTAACATTTTCTACATGATTCTGGTGGCCATGTTGTGTTTTTCTCTTTTCTGGGCCTCTCTGACAGGCATCAGCATACTGGTTATGGAGAGCAGCATCTCTCTGCTGGTCATCCTGGGCGCCTATTTCCTGTTTCCCCCCAGCCGGAAGCCAGAACAAAGCAGCTTCCTGGTACTTGTAATCTGTGCCCTGCTGTTCCTGACCAACTACCTGTTTGACCTGAAGATAGATGCTTCGGTGGTCATAGCATTCTACCTGCTTTTCCCACTGGCGGCAGTCACCATCAATGGTAGGTATGGGATCATTGTACCTGTTGTTCTTGGTGTTATCACGCTGGCATTCAACTCAATGCCCTTTGTAAATGAAGGGATTCACCTGGATCTGTTCAATTCCCTAATTTTCTTTTCAGGTTATACAATGGTGATTATCATCTCCATATTTATTGAGCGATCGAACCGGGAACTCTTTATCCGGCTCAGTAGTTCCAAGGACCAGGCCGAGAGTGAGATTGTGGAAAAGGATGAGTTTATTTCCAGGTTATCCCACAAACTCAGAACCTCTTTGAGCAACATCACCCTGATCAACAACCTGGTGCATGATGACCGGCTCTCTTCGGAGCAACAAGATCTTATGGAGACCCTTAAAGCCTCCACCAATAACCTGATTGAGGATGTAAACAACATCGTGGAGATCGCTTCTCCCGGGATTATTGACTACAAGAAGAGCATCATCTCTTTTGACCTTACCAGGATCCTGGATGAGGCTGAAGGCATTCTGAAATCGGGGATCTCCGGATCCGAAGAGGTGAATATCGAACGATCGGATCACATCACACACTACCTGATTGGTGATCCCGGACTGCTGAGGAGCCTGATGGTGAATATTGTAAAGGGCCTGAGCATATATAAACACAATCAAGAACCGGTTGAATTGAAGATTGAGAACCTGAGGGAATCACCCAGCCAGGTCCGTCTGAGATTCAGGTTCAGGGTAGAATCGGAACTGGGACCCGATCTGGTTACGTACATCGACGAGCTAAACCGCTCCAGGGGACACCAGTCCTCTAACCTGTCAAATGCCCATAACCTACTGGTTGAAAGTGAAGGTGCGCTAACTGCCAAATCTGATGGCCAGGCAGCTGTCCTCTACTTTTTTCAGGACTTCACTAAGGATCCCACCCGGAGTGTAGTGGAACCAGCCCAGGAGCCCCAGAGGGACTCCTTCCATAAAAAGGGGATTGCCCTTAAAAATGCGACAGTCCTGCTGGTGGAAGACAATGTGATCAACCAGAAGATTGTATTGCTGAGTCTGAAAAATCAGGTAAATCAGATTGATGTGGCTGCCCATGGGAAAGAGGCACTGGAGATGTTCGGACTGAAGCAGTATGACCTGATTCTAATGGATATTATGATGCCGGTAATGGATGGAATCGTAGCCACCAAAAAGATCCGTGAAATTGAATCCACCAGTGATCAACACATCCCCATTATCGCGGTAACAGCCAATGCACTGGCCGGTGACAGAGAGAATTGCCTGGCTGCCGGGGTGGACGATTACATCGCCAAACCTTTTTCAGCTGAGGTGCTGATCAAGAAGATGAAAAAATTACTGACCTGATCCTTATCACAGTCTGATCGTCGATCTGATCATTGAAGTTCCCCTCCGCAAGCGGCTAGGAACCGAAGCTCAGCGGAGCCAATGTGCACGCAGGATTCACGCCGCCCATCTTCCTGGCCCAGTAAAAATCACCACTAACGATCTCCTTGAGTTTTTGCAGCTATTCCCTCATTGGCAACTTGTGAATGGACATCAACAGGTGAAGGAAACAGCAACTGTTCCCTCATGGGTAACTTGTGAATGGACATAGACAGGTGGCGGAATCGGGAAACAGGGGTAAGAACATCAAGACATTTTTTGATGAAGGACTTTCTTCTTAATGCGGATGGGATCCACATTGATTTTCAAACCAAATTTCCTCCTTGAAGGACTTTCTTCTTAATGTGGATGGGATCCACATTGATTTTCAAACCAAATTTCCTCCTTTTTCTTCCCTGGTCCGGTGCCGACGGATCCAATAAAGAGATGCCGGGTCCCAACTCTTTCATCATTCTTTCATGGTCAGTAGTCCATTCCAAACCCAATAAATCGGTGAGGAAAAGGAATCTCTTTTTTGCGGACTTATTCATATTTCTCGCAAAATAATAAAACAGCTTATCATGATCTGTCCGGGCTTTCGCCTGGAAGATGACATTTCCGACCTCGACGATGCCTCCACAAAGCTGGGGCTTTGTAGCAATATCTACGATAGTCTTCTCCAAATCACTTACCATCGCTTTCTCAAGCTGGTTTATCCAGATGCTGCTGAAACCGAAAAATCGGGTTGCATCATGCTGAATGAATTGATACGTAATTCCCCCGAAACTCCTGATGGCCGGCTTAGTTTGCTTTTTAGTGACCACATATTCTTTGACCTCAGATTCTTTGACCTCAGACTGGAGGGTTAGCCCATGGATCTTTAGCGCTGAAGCATATCCAATATAATACTCCTTATTCTGCATTATGTATTTTGCCACCTGATGCCCATCAGGAAAATAGGTTTCCGGATCCGCATTATTAGGTATGATATGGTAATGGTCCCGGGTTATTTTATAGAGCATACCCTTATCTACCATGTCGGTCAGTATCCTGGCCAGATAAACACGATGTTTCTCCGGAAATTCCTTCACCACATCCTGAAATCTAAAATTAAACGTGTTTCTGCCTGAAAACTGCTTAATAATGCTCCATCTCAGTTGACTACTCATAGGAACGGGATATAAATTATATGATTATTAACCTTATTAGTTACTAAACGGATAAAAAATATTTCTATAATTATTTTTTATCCAACTATAAACCAATATAGTTAATAGTTGGATATTTTATATCTTTTTTTGATTATTTTTCTTCATTAGTGTCGATATCAGCTCTATCTGTACCATAAACCAATAAAAGACCAATCATAATTGATGCTCCCTATCCGTCCCGGGGAGCTGTCCTGGAGATGTGCCGGTGAGCTGTACCTTTTAGCCGCCCCGGTGAACTGCTGCTACAAGGGACTGCTGCTACAAGGGACTGCTGTTACAAGGGACTGCTGTTACAAGGGACTGCTGTTATGGACAGGGACCCAAGATTGTAAGTTCTCGACCGCAGGCAATAGTGTGCTCGAGTAGTCCATGGACAGGGCTTTGAAAGGCCTACCCTAAATAGTTAATTATCAGTCAAATCAATAGAAATATGAAACAAGCGTGAAATTGATCAAACCTTCTGAAATTTCTGCCAGGATTCTCACATTGCTCGATGA
>JAOZUK010000003.1:0-8824 GCA_029938715.1 Bacteroidales bacterium
AAATTGTTTGAATACCCAGAAGGCAGGTTCCTCAAGCTGCAGATACCGGTTCAATCCCTGCAACCAGACCAGGTAAGCAGACTCGGCCTTTCTAAACCTGTATTCCAAATGCTCGGGTGAAAACTCCATTCACAGGTAATTTTTTTAATACCAATCAGGGGGAAGGTCTGGAGAGTATTGTGTCTGGGCCTTTACAGGGTTCAGAATAGTCATCATTGAGGAAGCTGTAAAGAGCGCATATTTTCCTGCTTTGGAAATGGCCTCTTTTCGGGATATCTTCTTCTCTGATGCAAGATCCTTTTTCATGACTAATTCTTAAGAATCTTTAAAATGCTCCTGTTTCGGCCATCAATAACCGCTACCAGATAGAGCCCCTCCTCCAGTGAAGGAACAGGAATTGTATGCCGATTCCCCATTTGCAAGTGATATCTGCCAAGGTTTCTTCCTGACATATCGAATATAAATGCAGTGGCTCCCTCCCCAACTTTTCCAAGGATGGTGATGGATGAGTGGAGGTAGTATGCTTGAAAAGGAGCTGCCTCGGGGTGCCTATAGTCACCGGTGGTTACATTCGGATCTTTGATACGAAGAAAGAACCTTCCTGTATCCTGGGTGTTTTCCTCCACCACAACCCCATAAGAGGATCCCTGGGTGGTAATATCTGTCACACGGCCTGTTGACCTATCCTCCAAAAAAATCTGGTGTGTGGAAGGCAGGAGGACCCCATCTGCAGAAAAGGAGACCTCTCCACCGCTCAAAAGATCCATCCCCACGGGGATCACCAGTTCGGTGGTTGACTGATAGGGCAGACACTGGATCTTAAAACCAATCCCCGGATCCTCCTCCAGCAACCTGGTGTAGACGGAGAATTCAGGTTTGCTGTTTAACAAGCCTGCATCATAGGATGGATCGAGTCCCGGGCTCATCTCCTCATGGAAACAGATAATGGCAGATTCGCTTCGCTCTCCATGGGTGGCAACCAGCTTGAACCCATCCCACGACTTACCGGCAGATTTAACCATGCCTGTGCTGTTCTGGTGGGCCTGCATGGCTTTGGTGAAGCGAAGGATTCCGCCTCCATCCACGGATTTGACCAGGAAGCCCTGTCCGGCCTGCAGGTAATCCATCTGCAATTCTTCGTAGTTATAACTATCTATATATCCTGCATTGCCGATCACCTTATAGTAGTTCTGCGTGCCTGAATAGTCAATCTGTTCATCCCACAGGTAGAGAACTCCGTAGTTAGGGTCCAGTTGATCCAGGTTTACGGTCAGGAAATTTTCATCTGTGGTGGCATCAGAGGTCACACCAAGGGAGGAGGGAAAAGGATTTCCAACAGCGTTCCACCCACTGACAGAAGCAGAAATCCCGTACTGAAAATCGGATTCCACAAGTTCACCCAGGTATGAGACCGATCCATCTGGGCTCTCCCGCCGCATAAGGTAGCCTTCTCCTGTATTAAATGTTCCCGGGGTAGAGGAGGTGAAGAAAGGGTTCCATGAATTGTCTAATTCGCTGTAATCGGTAAGTCCGTATGCCTCGAACGAGTTGCTATAGGGTATGTGATTGTTGGCATCTGGATGCAAAAAGCTTTGAATGTTTTGGCCGGTAACGGGAGTAGAAACAATATACCAGCGGTTGGCCGCCAGGTGGCTGTTATAGGTGATGTTCCCTGTGGATGGTCCGAGAACAATCAGTGAACCTGTACCAGTCTGATCAGAAAGTACCGTAAGGGTCCCGTCGAATTCTGAAACACCATTGATAGTTAAACTGGAAGTGGATCCCAGGGTAAGGGTCCCGCCTGCTCTCAGGGAGAGATCCTGGCACTCTGTGGCCGCCTGCAAAACGGGGTAGCTGGCCGCTCCATCCGGTATTATTGCATTCTCGCGAGAACCTGGTACTTCTCCAATCCAGTTATCATTTTGATCCCAGTCAGTCGGAAGGAGGGCACCCCCTTTCCATACACTATTTCCCACGGAGGTAAGCTGGAAGCCCGACAGGGTTGCATTTTGGGTGGTCAGATTTATCCCTGTGACAGATTGATGCCGAAGTGAGATTCCGTAGCTTGTTCCCGGTAGAAGAGAGGTTCCCAGCCCCACACTTCCACCGTTACCTACTTCGGTAGAGGAAATATACCGGAGTTGATCGGTACCATCCAGGATGGACTGATCGATGGAAAGGTCGTATGCTGCTGCATCCAGTGATGCGTCTGCGGTCATTACATATTGCGCCTGCAGGAAAAGATCCGTTACATTGGATGGATCGATGGAGTGGTTGAACACAGGAGACATAGTAGGGCTGGTGGTGGATGTCGATAATTTTTGGGTGGAAAAGGAAGGAAATTCCCTGGTAATACCATCTAGAGCCTCATACACAAGTGCACAGGCTGCCAACTGGGCGGTATAGGTGGTCAAATCACCCGGGTTGCCTTCAGTTTGCCGGTGCATCAAGCGGAATGAATAGTCATCTGCCGGAAGGTCCTGAAGTACATAGGAGAGGGTCGATATGCCATAGCTAGCATCACTGGTGAAGGATCGAGAAGTGGTTGGGCCAAAGTCGGTCCAGTTGAAATTATTAGATCTGTATTGTAGTTTCCATTCCCCTGCCCCGCTTCCGTCAGCTACGCTATTCACAGAAGCGCTCACATAAACATCTCCCTCTTCAACCAGTATGATTCCATTGATTCTTACTCTGCTCACACGCCTCCAGGCACCTAATGTGGATGAAGTGGAAACAGGAGTCGAACTGTTCACAAAATCGTGTGAAATCTCCACTCCCGATTCGGAAGTGGTTAGTCCAATGGCTACTATAGTTCCCGAGGAGATAACTATCCGGTTGGTGCTGGAAGAGTGCCGGAGGTCATAGCTTACCCTGCCGCTTAAGGTGGATGCATCAAAAATATGGACCAGGGTGCCGATCCCCTTGTCGAGCCCTCCGCTGTTTCTGAGTGACAGTATCATGGATCCGCTTTCACTGTTCCCGTCTGATAGTTTATAGATCCCATCCCTGGTTGTGGAGGTACGATTGTATTTGGTGTCGAAGCTGGCTACCACCAGGACTTTATCGATTCCGGTAACATTGAGCGATGCCCTGGTGACCCTTCTGAACGCGCCTTCTTTCCCCGACCTCACATCGGTTGCAGTCCTATAAGCAGCCAATAGCCTGTCCTGCGCGGACATACCAATTGATCCGATAAAAAGAAATATAAAAGTAAAAGTCCTGATCATCCGCCTCACTCAATGGGTTTGCTCATAGCTTATTTGCAAAAATACCTTTATACAAGTCCAAAAAATCCCATTTCCCAGATTTTTAATAACAATAGGCAGAAAGAATTGATGAAAACAACCGTTTATTTATACGGATTATAAATAAAGTAGTAATTCTTGATTCATGCAACCAATTGGTGCCCGTATCGTTTCTGTAAAAAAGCAATAGAGATGGCTTCTATAACTAAAATTTCCGGAGTACTTGGACGCAAGCATGCCGCACACCTGCTCCGAAGGACCACATTTGGTCCGACCATTCCCCAGATTGATCAGTTTGCCGGCTATACGGCCGATGAGGCTCTGAATCAATTACTCGATGATTCTGCCCCGAATCCATTGCCACCCCTGGATACAATGACGGGTCAAACCTGGGTGGATCCCACAGGCGCAACAGGGCCGGCAAAGGCCGGATCGGGAAACAGTGAGCAGGACGACTTGTTCAGCTATTTTCAATCCTGGCACATGGATGTGATGAGACAGGCCCCGCTTACCTTAAAGGAGCGTTTGACCTGGTTTTTTCACACCCATATACCGGCACGCTGGACCGAAATAAACTCCAGCGAAGCCATCTACTACCAGAATTGCTTGTACAGGCACTATGCCTATAGCAGTTTTAAAGAACTGTTTAAGAAGATTTGTGTGGACAATGCCATGTTGAGGTATCTGGATGGCTATTCCAATAAGAAAAATTCGCCCAACGAGAACTTTGCCAGGGAGATGTTTGAACTCTACGGAATAGGGAAGGGGCCCCAATTAGAGGAAGGTGATTACACCAACTACACGGAGGATGATATCAAGGCGGCCACCAAAGTACTGACAGGCTGGATCATGGATGAGACTTTCACCCATCTGGATGCAGACACAGCCTTGCCCATTGGTAAAATGGATTTGCACCTTGCCAGCGGGGATACCACAGAGTTAGCCACAGAACATGACCCGGGACAGAAAGTATTCTCATCAAAATTTGGGGGCCAGGTTATTGAACCCGAACAGCTGATTGATGGATACCCTACGGTAGAGGCTGCTTATGGAGAGCTCGACCAGATGATCGAAATGATCTTTGCCCAGAAGGAGACTGGCAGGTTCATTGCCCGCAAGCTGTATCGTTTTTTTGTCTATCATTTTATTTCGGAGGAGGTGGAGCAGGATGTAATTGAGCCATTGGCACAAGTGCTGATTGATCAGGATTACAGCCTGGTTGAACTTCTGAAGATTCTGTTGAAAAGTGAGCACTTCTATGACGCAGACGATGCTGTGTCAGAAAATGACAACAAGGGCGCGTTGATCAAATCACCTGTGGATATATTCACAGGACTGTTCAGGATGTTTGAAATGGATTTTGCTGATCGCAACTCTGATGCTTTGAATTTCTATAAGGATATGAGCTTTGTGGTTGGTAAACTGGAAGACCAGGGATTAAACTTTTACGAACCCTTTGAGGTGGCAGGATACCCGGCTTATCACCAAATTCCGGGATATAACAGGAACTGGATTACCACCTATGCCCTGGCGCACAGGTACCAGACTGCCGGGATCCTGATGAAAACTTTTGAGAACAGTACAGAACGCGGATTCTGGCTGGATGTGGTGGACTGGGTGGAGACCTCGGGTCACCTGTCTGATCCTGCAGATGCAGCAGAACTGATGGATGTTCTGGTTCAAAACCTCTATGCCGTAAATATTACCTCAGAACGATATAACTATTTCCTCTATACAGTGCTCCTTGAGAATGTAAGTGAAGATCAGGTTTATGCACGTGGAGTGTGGAGAAGCGAGTGGAACTCTTACATGAGTTCAGGCGACGATTTTGCAGTCAGAACCCGCCTGGAGAGATTGCTTTCTGCTTTGATTGAGACTCCTGAATTCCAATTATACTAAAGCTATGAAGAGAAGACATTTTATCAGGAATATGGCCTATGGAAGCGCCGCAGGGATTACCCTGGGTGGAGTTCCCCTGAACCTGCTGGCAGCCAATCCAGGCTTGAAGCAGCTGGCAGCCGAGAGCAGTAACGATAAGGTTTTGGTTTTTATTCAGATGCATGGAGGTAATGATGGTTTAAATACCCTGATCCCTATTTCGCAATATAGCGACTACTACAACCTCAGGCCCAATATTGCTATCAGGCATACCGGAACCAGGAGTTACATAGAGGTAGACGATACAGTGGATGAAGGTGCCCGCATAGGGCTCCATCCCGATATGCTCTCGTTTAAGCAGATGTATGACGAAGGCAAGGTGGCCATTGTACAGAATGTGGGCTATCCCGATATGAACCTCTCCCACTTCAGGGGAAGGGATGTGGTCTTTATGGGAGGCGATGAATCGGGTGAACATGATTACCATTCGGGGTGGATGGGACGTTACCTGGACAACCTCTACCCGGGCTATCCGGATAGTTATCCCAGCGATGGCATGAAAGATCCCATCGGAATTGAGTTAAGTGGAACTCTCTCCCTGGCATTTCACCGGGAAGCCGGGATTCCCATTGGACTGAATATTGGGAGTCCGGAGCAGTTCCACGAGCTGATCTCCAGCGTTGGGGTAAATCCTCCCATTCAGTTTCCGGAGAGTCACGCCGGCGATGAGCTCAAATACATCATGGAGTTTGAGAAAAAGTCCAATCAGTATGCGGGTCGGTTGAAGGAAGTTTATGAAGCAGTCAGCGAATCCAGTGTGGAATATCGAAACGGTTATCCCTATGCCTCTCCCGGCCGGGCTAATAACCTGGCCAGTCAGCTTAAACTGATTGCAAGGCTTCTGGCCGGCGGGGTAAAGACCAAAATATTCCTCTGCCGCATCGGAGGCTTTGATACCCATGGCGAGCAGGTGGATCCCAATGATTCTAGTTTGGGTATGCATGCATCACTTCTCTATAACATGTCTACTGCTGTTCAGGACTTCTACTCCGATCTCAAGAGCAGAGGCATCGATAACAGGGTGTTATCCACTACATTCACGGAGTTTGGACGCAGGGCCTATTCCAACGACAGCTATGGAACCGACCATGGAACAGCCACACCGGTATTTGTATTTGGAACCCAGCTCAACAGTGGCATCTATGGGGTAAATCCCGGTCTTAAACCAGAGGACCTTCACCATGGAAACCTGGTCTACAACATTGATTACAGACAGATCTACACTTCGGTGATCCAGGACTGGTTTGAGGGAGACAATGAGGCCCTGATCAAAACCGGATTCACTGATTGGGTGGATACAAAGATCCCACTTGTGGCCACCACAGGGGTGGATTCATACGCTCCAGGGAAGAACCTAACCTCCATCCAACTCTATCCCAACCCGGTAAAAGATATGGTTCATATACAGTACAACCTTGAATTCAGGGGAGAGGTAACCATTCACATCATTGACAGCTCCGGTCGAAAAATCAGGTCGCTACGTGAAGAAGGAAGATTTGGATCCAACAGGATCACTCTGAATGTTTCAGAGCTGAAGGAAGGCCTCTACCACGTGCAGATGAATCACAAGGGAAATCAGATTCATACCAGGTTCCTGAAAATCTAAGGTAAAATAAAAGGATCAGCCGGCATTTTTATTAGCAGGGGACGTGGGTATTTTCCAAGGATATAGATACCCGCCAAAATGGCCACCCCACCGTCGGAGGTTTGAATCACATCAGTGACCATTACCCTCTGATCGAAGTAGTGGTGATGTGTCGCCACCAGGCTGTCTGGCTCTATCTGATGCTGGTAAATAACGATGGAATTGGAATTGGTCTGTGAGGTATAGAGAGCATAACTCTCTGTGTCGGTAGTCAGTTCACTGGCCACTACAGAAGCCTTAAAGGTCAGTTCGTACAGGGGATTCCCTGGCAGGTCCTTGATGTTCTGACTGGAGTTCACATCAATCTCAGCTTCTGGAATGATGTAGTTGTTTCCTTCATAGTAGCTGGTGAGCCCAAAAACAGGACCGGAAATGGGAAGGAATGAACTGATTCCTTCCTCAATCTGGAAGGAGTAAATATCCCCTGTGGCACTGAGAGAGGATACATCCATAAATACCGTTCGAAGGGTATAGTTATAAAAACAGTTAACGTAGTATCCGGTTCCAGCCTCGTTGCTGTACTCCCCAATAAAAAAATGGAAATCCTGTCCGGTTTTATTTAGATGCCGCTGAATTAAATATTCCAGATCGGTATTAATGGAAAGTTTGTTGCTCCTTTGAAGGGTGAAATCTGCACTGTACTTGGAGATCCAGGAGGATCTGGAAATAAAATCGTAACCAAGTACCACCAGATATCCCTGCGTATCGGTATAGGCATAGAGGGGCATGGTCATCTCCAGGTCATGTTCTGATTGTACATTTCCATTGTTGGGATCCACCAGTACCACATGTGCCTCAAATTGCTGATTCATGGCCACAAATCCGATGGAATTTCCATGCTTGATTAACCTGGAGGAGGGGGCCAGCCAATCATAAGACATGGTCCATTCCACCTCACCGGAGGCACTGGTTCGAACCAGGTAGGTGGTAGGGTATTCAATCTCGGCATTTTCATCCTTCACTGCAGAAACGAAAAGATACCCGCCACCGGTGAGTTCAACTACGCTTTCAGGATAGTAGGAGAGCACCTCTTCGGGGTGATTGTATATTTTTGTGAAGCCATCTTCGGGCAAAATCTCTTTCTGTTTGATTTCGCAACCCTGGATCAGGGAGCCTAGTATAAAAAGCATGGTCATATGCTTTAACAGGGAGATATAATATGGCTTTGTTATGTTCATCGGTTTAATAAAAGCATTCCACGTTGCTATAGTGTTTCTGTTTTTGGAGCGAGAAGAGGACAGAGAGACTGATCTGCAGGTCATTGAGCAGAATGTCATCCTGAGCAAAGGTGCTTCCGTTTCCTGTCTCAAAACGATTTGATTTACTGGTAATGTTGTGAAGTCCCACCAGGTACCCCACATTCAGGTCGAGGATCACATACCTTAGGTCGATGTAAGTTCCGGCTACTGCACCCGCTGTAAATTTGGGCCTGATAAAAGTCTGGTTGGTGGCATCGTGTGAACCCAGCAAGTTGCTGTAGGCAGCGGTGATTCCTGCGTAGGGACGAAACCTGTTCAGATCGAAGCTATACCGGGCTTCCAGGGGTATGGATATGTACCTTAGCAGGTAGGGAACCTCCTGCTCCGCAGTTTCATGGGTGAAAATGACCTCATTGAATTTGCTGAACCTGTAGGTATAGGTGCCTGGCTTAACCGACAAAATGATATAATCATTAAACCATTCGACCTGTACAAAATATTGGTTGCCTATATTCTTAAGCATTCCTGTGTAGCCGTTTTTGTATGTGCTTCCAGTCAGATCCTCAAAAACATTATAGGACTCCTTAACTACAATATGGCTACTGTTGGCACCCCCACCGAAACCAATTCTCAGGTGATCCAGGAAGCTGCCTCTCTGAGCCGAAATGCTCAAGGTCGAGAGGATAAATCCTACAACCAGGAGAATGGACTTTGGCTTTTTCACTTATTTACAAACGAGGATAGTTTATCAGAAGTTTCAATATGTATCAGAATTAACATGGAAATGCTAATTTTAT
>JAOZUK010000003.1:8924-77754 GCA_029938715.1 Bacteroidales bacterium
AGTTTATCAGAAGTTTCAATATGTATCAGAATTAACATGGAAATGCTAATTTTATAGACAAAGATTCGGGCCTGATCACCCTTTTTGAGCAATCTCTTCCAGTCTGGGATAATCGATGATCTCAATGTCCTTCCCCTTGAGCTTAACCATATTCTCTTTTTCAAACTCTTTTAAGAACCTTATTGCGCTTTCTGTGGTAATGGCTGCAAATTCTGCGATATCCTGTCGGGTCAGGTAGTTGAATATCTCATCCTCCAGAAATTCAGGTGCCGAGAGGTAGAGTAGGGCAGTGGCCAGCTTACCTCTCATCTGTTTCTGTGAAATGGAAACGATAAGGTTGAATAGATGTGCTTCACATTTAAAGTTGTTGGTTGTGATGCGCATGGCAAATTCATTGTTGTTGTGCACCAGATCTTTTAAACCTTCCTTATCGATCATACAGATCTCGGCATCTTTAATCGCAACTGTGGAGAAAGTGTAAAAATCTTCACCAAACACAGAGGAAAAAGCCAGAAAATCACCCGGTTTGGCTATACGTATATTGATGTTTTTATTGGGAGCCGTTTGAAGGTAGACCTTCACCAGTCCTGATTGGACATACATTACGTAGGTGGCAAAGGCTCCCTGCTTAAACAGGTTTTCTCCCTTGGAATAAAGCAGTTGCTTCTTCTTATGCTTCAAAAATTCCTGATCTCTGTCCGAAAGCTGATTCATCATTGGGTGCAAAGGTATCATTTGACAGGATTTTTCCTGTCAAATTGTATTTCAAATGCAAACAAGCTTCCCCTCCAATAGGTTGTTACATCATGGTGTTCTGATTATTTTCGCGCTTCCATTCAGCTAATGAAAATTTTCGAACCGAATGACAAAATCCAGTAAATTGCCACAATTCAAATTCGAAAAATATGTAACTTCGAATACCAATGCGAATTACACTTTCCCATGGAAGAGATTGGTAAACCACAGGTTCTTCCGACTCGGTGCAGGTATAATTGTCGGTGCGTTGGCAGGATTGTTGTACTGGAAGTTTGTGGGGTGCCAAAGTGGCACCTGTCCACTAACATCCAATCCTTATAAAACAGTGATTCTGTTCTCCTTTATGGGAGGTCTCTTTGCCAAAGATAAACCGGGTGAGCGAGGCTGATATTAATCATTTCAAATGTCAAGAATGAATACAGATCAAATACAAATCCGATATACCTTACTGGCAGCGGATGACAACTGTTGTCTCTCCTGTGGGGGCGCAATAAATTATTCAAATGCCCATGAAGGGGAAGTCTGTGTCGATCTCGGAAGTGGAAAGGGTTCAGATGTGTTGCGCCTTGCAGACGAGGTGGGAGAGAATGGTTTTGTCTATGGAATTGATGTATCGGAAGGGATGCTGAAGAAAGCCCGGAAAAGTGCAGAGAAGCTTGGGATCGCCAATGTGGAGTTCGTACGTTCTGAATTGGAACAGATTCAGATTGAATCTGACTCTGTTCACCTGGTTATTTCCAATTGTACCATTAATCACGCATCCGATAAATTCAGGGTATGGAGTGAAATCGAACGAATCCTGAAAAAGAGCGGGAGGTTTGTGGTGAGTGATATCTATGCAATAACTGAGGTTCCCGAGGAGTACAGGAACGATCCTCAGGCAGTGGCCGAGTGTTGGGCCGGTGCAGTCACAAAGCAAGAATATCTGGATACTCTCAACAGGGTCGGTTTCACCTCCATCGAGATCATTGAGGAGAGTAAGCCCTATGGGAAAGGTGAGGTAGAGGTTGTGAGTTTTACCATCGCCGGTAAAAAAAGATGTTGCAGTTAATTTCCATTTAATAATTCAAATATAAAATGAAATCGTTAATTAAAGTAACCAAGAAGGGAGATGGCAAAGTGGCACAGTGCTGTGCCAAGAATTCAAAGGCCGTCATGGGATGTCATGATTAATTATGGAGGAACCCGGAAAGCTACGGCAGCCCGGGTTCCATCATTCCTATTTGGAAGAAATGGAATACTCGAAGCACAATATATTCTCTAAGATTGCAGATTCGGAAGGGTATTTTCTTGTGAACCCCCTCTCCAGGCAGGCAGATATTCTGGACCGGGATGAGGCGCAGGATTACATGAATCACAACCTTTTGAGCAGGGAAGAGTACATTCAGAAAGGCTACCTGGTGGAGCCTGCTGAGGAAGAGAAGTTATTCAGGAAGAGCTATCTCAACTTTATTGATGAAAGGGATAGCGATGAGGTACAGCTCTTTTTTACACCCTGGTACAGCTGCAACTTTAACTGTTCTTACTGTTTCCAGGATGAGTACACCAATCCCCATGATCATGTGGAAGAGGAGGTGATTGATGCCTTTTTCAGGTATGTGGATGAAAAGTTTTCCCACAGAAGAAAGTACATTACCCTGTTTGGTGGAGAGCCACTCTTAAACTCACCCAACAAGAAAGAGACCATAAAAAAGGTGCTGGAAGGAGCTACTCATCGCAACCTCGATGTGGCAGTGGTTACAAATGGCTACCATCTTGTAGAATATCTGGACCTTTTAAAGAGTGCCCCGATCAGGGAGATCCAGGTGACTGTGGATGGGACCCAAACGGTTCATGATTCGCGCCGGATGTTGAGGGGAGGGAAGGGCAGTTTTGACCGAATTGTTGAAGGAGTGGATGCACTGCTTGAAAACCGAATTCCGGTGAATATGAGGATGATTGTGGATAAGGATAATGTTCACAACCTTCCTGAACTGGCCAGATTTGCCATCAGCAAAGGTTGGACCAGGGATCCCTTGTTCAAGACAGCCCTGGGAAGGAATTATGAGCTCCACCATTGCCAGACCAACCAGACGAAACTTTTCTCCAGGATCGAGATGTACCAGGAGATCTACAAGATCGTGCAGGAACATCCGGAAGTACTGGAGTTTCACAAACCCTCTTTTTCCATAGCCAAATTCATTTTTGAAAATGGAGAGATGCCAGAACCCCTGTTTGATTCCTGTTCGGGGACAAAAACCGAGTGGGCATTTGATTATTCGGGACGTATATACTCCTGTACAGCCACAGTGGGAAATGTGGGTGATGAGCTGGGCACTTTTTACCCCCAGGTGAAACTGAACGAGGAGTTGATTGAAGAGTGGGAGGAGAGGGATGTGATAGCCATTAGCGAGTGTAACAACTGTCCGGTTCGACTGGCATGCGGAGGAGGCTGTGCAGCCATTGCAAAAACCAGGACCGGCAAGTTGCATTCTCCCGATTGCAGACCCGTAAAAGACCTTCTCGAGCTGGGGGTCGGGCTATATAGCCAGCTTAAAATTGTTTAGAAAATCCCAATATATTACCTTTAGTACCATGAAAAAGATCACAGCAAAAGAGTTTAAAAAGGAAGTACTACAGGGTGGCAATGTAGCCCTGGATTTCTACTCCACTGAGTGTCCCCCCTGTGACGCCCTTGCACCCAAATTTGAATCGATGTCGGAGCTCTATGGCGAAGACATAAAATTTTTCAAGATTTTCAGGCAGGAGAGTCGAGACCTTGCTGAGAGCCTGAAGGTGAATGGTTCTCCAACGGTTCTGTTTTACAAAAATGGGGAACTGGTGGGCGAAAAGCTCACAGGTGGCATTAAGCGATCTGATCTTATACGTAATCTTAACTCATTGATACCCGAAGAGAGGGTAGAGGAGATCCAAAAGAGTATTAAACCACAAGTTTCTGAATACGATACTTTAATTATTGGAGGTGGCCCCGGGGGACTTACGGCTGGATTATATCTCTGTCAGGCAAAGATTAATGCAGTCCTGGTGGATACCATGTTGCCAGGAGGACAGGTCTCCACCACCCATAAAGTGAGTAACTATCCTGGTTTCGTGGACCCGCAACCTGGTTTTATGCTGGCACACTACATGTCGGAGCAGACCAAGCTTTGCGGAACGAAATATAAGGTTGCAGTGGATGTAACCAATGTTGATCTGGTCAATAAGACCATTGTGGTGGATGCCTATGAGACCATCAAGGCAAAGAAGATCATCCTGGCTACAGGAGCCTCTCCCCGCTATTTGGATGTTCCTGGTGAAAAGGAGCTAAAGGGAAATGGGATCTCCTATTGTGCCACCTGCGACGCCAAGTACTTTCACGATAAGGAAGTGATTGTAGTGGGTGGTGGAAACTCGGCTATTGAAGAGGCTGAGTTCATTTCCAAGTTTGCCGAAAGTGTAACCATTATTCACCAGTTTGATCATCTGCAGGCCAATAAGGAAGCTCAGGAGAAGGCTTTTTCCAATCCGAGAATAAAATTCATTTTCGATACAGAACCCAGGGGATTCGAGAAGAATGGAAACCGGATCAGGGTCTCCACAGAAAACCTGAAGACCGGAGAGAAAACGATTCAGGAGGCAGATGGGGCATTTATTTTCGTGGGGATGAAACCCAACACCGATCTGATTCAGGATGAAATTGAAAAGGACCAGTGGGGCTACATAAAGACCAATGAAGATATGATGACCAGCATCGAAGGTGTGTATGCGGTGGGTGATCTGAGAAGCAAGAAGTACCGCCAGATTACCACCGCAGTAGCGGATGGGACCATTGCAGCCATCTCAGCAACCCGGGAGCTGGATATTTAAGCGATGCACAGTTTAAACCTGATTAGCGGTTGGTATTTTAACTAAAAGGGACACCATGCGACTGAATGGACTTTTTGCAGCACCTTTTACACCTATGAATCAGGATGGTAGCCTGAGACTTTCGGGAATTGAAGCTTATGCATCCAAGTTAAAAGTCGATGGGGTGAAAGGAGTATTTGTTTGCGGGACCACCGGCGAAGGGTATTCCCTTACTCTCGATGAACGGAAACAGGTCCTTAAGGAGTGGTTAAGATACCAGGACGTTGATTTTAAAGTTCTTGCCCATGTGGGTACGACCTCTTATCTTCAGTCGGCTGAACTGGCCAGGCATGCTGCGGACTCCGGCGCCTTTGCTATTGGGGCCATGGGACCTTCATTCTTTCAACCCACCAGGGCTGAAGAACTGGTGGCTTATTGCGCAAGGATTGCTCAGGAAGCTCCCGACCTCCCTTTCTATTACTATCATCTGCCCTCCATGTCGGGCGTTAATGTCTCTATGATAGCTTTCTTAACAGTGGCTTCAGACCTTATACCAAACCTTCAGGGGATCAAGTTTACCCATAACAATCTGATGGAGATGCAGCAATGTATGATGTTCGAAAATGGAAAATACGAGATCATACTTGGATATGATGAAGTTTTGCTGGGAGGGCTGGCGCTGGGCATCAAAGCGGCCATTGGAAGCACCTATAACTACATGGCACCAATTTACAATGAGATAATTTCATTTTTTGAAGAGGGTAATTTAGAGAAAGCAAGGCAATTGCAAAGGTTTTCTGTAAAGGTAGTTGAGCAAGTTTTAAAATTCCGTGGAGGGGTTGTGGCTGGCAAGGCCATTCAATCGCTATGTGGTATTGAATGTGGTCCCTGCCGGGTCCCATTACAAACCCTTTCCGATAGGGAGATACAGCATCTTCGAAATGATCTGGTCCAGTTAGATTTTTTCAAACGCATCGCTCCATGAAGACAATAAGAACTACTGGATGGCGTCAACGCTTTGTTCTGGTTATCTCCATTCTAAGCGTAGGCTGTGCAAATTTCACATATTCGCAGGAACCTTTAGATTACCTGTTTAAAAGCGGAACAGAGGGTTATCAATGTTTTCGCATTCCGGCCATTGTCACTACTTCAAAAGGTACCATCCTGGCGTTTGCTGAAGGACGCAAAAAAGGGTGTTCGGATACAGGTGATATCGACCTGGTGATGAAACGATCTGAGGACAACGGGAAAACATGGAGCAATCTTTTGGTTATCAGAGATGACGGGGAGAACGTTTGTGGAAATCCGGCTCCTGTGGTGGATGAAAGTACCGGAACCATCCATCTGCTCTCCACCTGGAACCTGGGAGAGGACCCAGAAAAGAAGATTATTGAGGGAAATAGTAAAGATACCAGGCGTGTCTTTGTGATGGAATCGGGCGATGATGGGAAAAGCTGGTCATCTCCCCTTGAAATAACAAGCTCGGTAAAGCAGGACCAATGGACCTGGTATGCCACAGGTCCGTGCCACGGAATCCAGTTGAAGGAAGGGCCACACAGGGACAGACTTATCATTCCGTGTGACCATATAGAGGCCGTATCCAAAGAATATTATTCCCACACCATCTATTCCGATGATGGGGGGGGAACCTGGGAGTTGGGTGGGACAACGCCCCAGGACCAGGTGAATGAATGTACGGTGGCTGAACTACCTGATGGAAAGGTGATGTTAAATATGAGGAATTATGACCGCTCCCAGAAGAGCAGAAAAGTTGCTTTCAGTGATGATGGTGGATTGACATGGAGTGATATTGTGGCTGACAATACACTAATCGAGCCCATTTGTCAGGCCAGCCTGCTGAGCATTTTTAGTGCAGAAAAGGAGAATCACACCCTTCTCTTTTTAAATCCTGCCCATGAGGAGAAGAGGGAAAATATGACCTTGCGAATCAGCCGGGACGAAGGAGTCACCTGGCCAGGATCAGTTGTACTGCATCGGGGCCCTTCCGCCTACTCAGATCTGACCCGACTCTCCAATGGGAACCTGGGATGCTTTTATGAAGCAGGAGATTCAAATCCTTACCAGGGGATTGTTTTCCAGGAAGTGATATGGGAACAGATGATTCGAGCAGATCTCTAATGATCCAATGATTTAATCCTTCTCACTTCCCCTCTGTGTCTTGGTTCTGTAGAAAAGAATCGTACATTCAAGTAGAAAAATTGCTAATTTTGTATTGTATAGAAATCCCGGATGAATCAGTTTGGTCAGATCGTTGTTGAAGAGTTAAAAGAGAATTCCGTAACCAGGAAGGCTGACTGGTGGAATAGCTACCTGAAGGGCAAAATAGCCTTTATGGGCCTGGGTATTCCCGAAATCCGTAAGATTCTGGTGGACCTGAATCGTACACAGGGACTGGATCAGTTACCTATGAATCAGCAGGTTGGAATTGTGAACGGATTAATGAAAGGACATTTTGCAGAGCAAAAACTGGCGGCGATCCTCTATGTTCAGCTGTTCTGGCTGGGCAAAAAAAAGAATACATTCCTGCTTAGCATGATTACAGACTGGTTCGACCATCGTTATATTTATGATTGGAACACCACCGATTGGCTCTGTGTAAAATTGATTACACCCATGGTTGATTCGGGTGATGAAAAGGTTCTCTGGTATCTTAAGCGCTGGAGTTTGGATGGATACCTTTGGAAAGCCAGGGCCTCTCTTGTTCCCTTTGCACAGTGCAGACATTTGGAGGAGCATTCAGCAGTGATTGAACGCTGTGCTGATATACTTATCCGCCGTCCAGAGAGATTTGCCAAAACTGCTGTGGGATGGGTATTACGGGAGTATTCCAAATCGGATGAAGAGTTTGTATTGAATTTTCTCAGCAGGCATGTGAAGTACACCACCTCCGAAGTGAAGCGGAATGCCCTAAAATACTATCGGCAAAAGACCAGAGACTAATCAACTACAATCCATATGAAAGTACTAAAACTGCTATTTGTAATTGGAACCCTGATGGTGGTCTCCGCCTGTCAGAATGCCAATGATTCTTCCGGTGAGTTCAAACTGCTACCCCAACCTCAGATTTTTGTGATTGACGGAGCCAGCTCTCTTTATGCAAAAGAGGTGGTGAACTGCCATGGCATAGACGGGGTGAGCCTTCCGGTATGTGGTGATCTTCTTGCTAAACTGGAACCGGTCCATGTAGCCTCTGATGCACAGGTGATTTTCAGTGTAGATAATTCACTGGATGTGAGGGCTGAAGGATATACCCTGGAGATAGAAGGAAAAATCATCTCCATTGCAGGAAAAGACAGGGCAGGACTGCTGTATGGATTTATGACCCTGGAGCAGCTCATGGAAGATGCCACGGAGCAGGATGTACGCCTGCCGGAATGTAGCATCAAAGATTATCCCCTGCTTGCCTACCGTGCCATTCACCTGGATGTGAAGCACCATTTGGAGAAGACAGAGTACTATTATCAGCTGATGGATAAACTGGCTGCATATAAGATAAATGCTGTAATTGCCGAGGTGGAAGATAAACTGGCTTATAAACGTCAGCCCCTGGTTGGTTCTGAGGATGCATTGAGCATTGAGGAGTGGAAGAGGCTGAGCGACTATGCCATGGAAAGAAATATTGAGATCAGTCCACTGGTTCAGGGACTGGGCCATGCCTCCTTTATTTTGAAACATAATCTCTACAAGGAGTTGCGGGATGACCCGGACAGTGACTGGGCTTTTAATCCACTGGATCCGGAAACTTACAAGCTGCAGTTTGACCTCTACCTGGATGCGTTTGAAGCCCTGCCCCATGGCCGTTACCTCCATGTGGGTGGCGATGAAGTACATACAACCGGTCGGGGCAGTGGAAAAACTGAACTTGAATTGCAATTATCCTGGTTAAGCAAAGTATGCAGTTTCGCGGAGGATCATGGACGCATCCCCATCTTCTGGGATGATATGCCCATTAAATATGCCGGACTCTACAGACCCATGTTCGACACTTCAGTGAGCCGCAATGAGGTGGATCAGCTTTGGGCTGAGAATGAGCATAAACTGGTGGAGTACCTGGATATGTTTCCGAAAAACTGCATCTACATGAGATGGAACTATAGCGATCCCCACGCTGAGGGAAATATCAAGGCCATGGAGTGGTTCTCTGAACATGGACTACCTGTGATGGGTGCAACAGCCGGACAAACCCGATGGAAATTGATGCCACAGAATGAGAGCAATATGGAGAACATCCGCTCCTTTGCTGTAACCTCCATTGATAAGGGGCTCGATGGCCTGTTGCTCACCCTCTGGGATGATGATTCTCCACATTTTGAACTCTATATCCGGGGAATTCTGGCATTTGCAGAGTACAGCTGGTCGGGCGATGTTCGATCTAAAACAGAGATTAAAACTGCTTACCGGCAAAGGGAATATTCCCACACCCTGGCCGGTGAGGAGTATGCAGTCATAGAGCGGCTGGAGCATATGGCAGGCTGGTGGAACGGTGCATTGTTACAGGGGGGGCAAAGAAACGACGTAAGAAGCCATGCGGATCCATTAAACCAGAGAATTATTGAACTTCCACTTAAAGGTGAGAAAGGAAGATGGACAAAGAATAATGAAGGTCGTCTGGAAATGGCTGCCAAGGTGGTAGAAGACAGTGACAAGGTCGCTTCAACCCTTGAAGCCATGAAATCAAAAGCCATCCGGAACCACTACAGGTTAGAGGTCTATGAACAGGCCAACCAGCTGGTCAGGTTTTCGGCCCAGGCACTCCTTACCTTGCAACTTTATGATACCGCACTGGACGATGCTGAAGCTTCAGAAGCTCTAAAAAAGGTTCAAAATCTGGAAGAGGAGTTTGAGCTCCTTCGGAAGGACGTGGAGCAGGTCTATGGCCAGACCCGTATTCTGACTAAACCTGATGACTATATCCTGGACCAGGATCATCACCTGCATCTGGCTAATCAAACCCTTTCATTAGATTGGCTCTTTACAGCCGAACTGTTTTTCTTTGAGAAAGTAGATTCACAAATGTTAAACTAGTAATATGAGAAGAAAAGTCATATTAACGCTCCCGGTACTTTTATGGCCGACCTGATCACCAATGATGTCACATGGGAGAGGTGGAAGGGGCAGATGCCGGTGATCTATAATAAGGAATAAGAATAGTTTCTAAACAATCTGATACCCTCAAGTTGATATTGCAGTTCTCTCGATATTTTGCTATATGTATTATAAATAATGCAAAAAATGAAATAAAATGCTTTGTCTGTAGTGCAATAATATATATATTTACAATCATATGTAATGACTAATGAAAAGATTGCGAGAGAATTCGGATAGAAGAATCAGTCAATCACCCGATAAGTTTTTCAGATTTTTACTGGAAAATATTGATTGGAATAATCGCTTAATTGGTATTAGTGGAGCCAGGGGAGCAGGCAAAACAACGCTTATTTTACAGTATTTAAAAGAGAATTTCAGTAGTTCTGAAAAGGCTATCTACCTTGAGTTGGATGACCTTTATTTTGCTGAAAACTCTTTGATAGATTTCGCTGATATATTCTATAAAGAGGGTGGAAGTCTGCTTGTGTTGGATGAGATTCACAAGTATAAAGGATGGTCTCATGATCTGAAATTAATTTATGATCGGTATGATTCCTTAAAAGTAGTGTTTACAAGCTCTTCAGCCCTGGAGCTTTACAAGGGATCACATGATTTGAGCCGACGCTTAATCATGTATAATCTGCCTGGATTATCTTTGAGAGAGTATGCTAATTTCAGGTATGGAATTGAGTTGCCGAAAATATCCTTTGAACAGTTAATCACAGATTCAAGGGATATAAGTTTTGGTTTACCAAAAGATTTGCGGCCCATTAAATTATTTAAGGAGTATCAGCAATATGGATATTTCCCTTTTTTTAATGACAATATAGATACCTATCATGAAAGATTGCTTAACACCTTGAACCTCATCCTGGAGAATGATTTACCAATTATTTTCAATATCGATTTCAATTCCGTGTTAAATTTGAAAAAACTCATATCTATCATTGCAAGAATCGTCCCATATAAACCAAACATAAAAAAACTTGCAGATCAGATAGGAGTTACGAGAGAAACACTACTCAGATACCTCTTTTATCTGGAGAAAGCCCATGTATTTAAATGGGTAGGGAGAGATACACATGGAATAAATTATTTGAACAAACCCGAAAAACTATACCTCCAGAATACCAATCTGATTTATGCACTTGCTGAGCACTCTGCAAATATAGGGGCAGTCAGAGAGACCTTTGTTCTAAATCAACTATCAGTTAATCATAATATAACATACCCAGGGATAGGCGACTTTTTAGTAGATGGTAGAATTACCCTCGAAGTAGGTGGCAAATCGAAAACAAAAAAGCAAATTGCTGAAATCAAAGATGCTTATCTTATCAAAGATGACATCGAGTTTGGCGCAACTGGAATCATTCCCATATGGATGCTTGGACTGCTCTACTAATCTACTTCAACTCCAGCTGCTGGATTTGTCCGTAGTCTGTTCCCCGAATCTCCTCGAACGCGGAAACCATCTCCTCCAATTTTTCCTTATTGGATTCAGCCAGGTTATGCTGCTCCCCAAGATCATCTTTCAGGTTATAGAGTTGATATTCATCCGCATTCCCCAGTTCAATATTCACATTCTTTGCTATAGCTGGCCCATCGAAAGGGGGAATCATTACCCAGTCCCCCTGCCTGAATGCTGTACGGCTGGTGGCCTCCAGAATCAGATTCGTCCTGCCCTGATCTTCCTGTCCCATAAACTCACTTAGCAGCTCAACCCCATCTTCACTTCTTAGCTGGCTTCCGGTTAATGAGGCCAGAGACGAAAGCAGGTCTACCTGGGATACCATGGCATCCGACACCAAAGGCTTGATCTGGCCCTTCCAGTAGGTAATAAAAGGCACCCGGGTTCCCGCCTCAAACAGGCTGTATTTTCCTCCCCTGAGCGGACCAGCCTGGGTATGACTGCCCACCTTTGTATCCGCATCATCATAATATCCGTCGTTAAGTACCGGACCATTGTCACTGGTTAGAATGATCATGGTATTCTCCAGAAGCCCCTCTTTTTCAACTGTTTTTATCAGTTCTCCAATACACCAGTCAGCTTCCACTATCACATCCCCCCTGGCACCCAGTTGAGTTTTCCCCACAAACCGGGGATGGGGTGTACGTGGTACATGGGGTTGCTGTAAGGCATAGTATAGAAAGAATGGCTCCTGCTTATGTTCCATGATGTAATTCTGGGCCCTTACCAGGAACGTATCGGCCATGTTTTCATCCACCCACCTGGCGTCTTCTCCACCTTTCATAAAGCCGATGCGCGATATGCCGTTCACTATGGTGTTGAAGTGTCCATGGTGATACTTCATCTTGAGCATTTCCGGATTGTCTTTTCCAGTGGGTTCACCGGGAAAATTCTGATTGTAATCGATCTCAATGGGATCGTTGGGATCGAGCCTGACCACATGGCCATTCTCGATATAGACCGTGGGTACACGATCCTGGGTAGCTGCCATGATATATGCATAATCAAATCCTACTTCATTGGGTCCCGGAGATATTCGCTGATTCCAGTCCACATGACCATCTCCCAGACCCAGGTGCCATTTCCCCACAATTCCTGTATGGTACCCTTCTGCTTTAAACATTTTCGGCAGGGTCACCTGTTTGGTGTCAATAATAAGTGGCGCCGTACCCGGAAGGATCTTTGCATTCTTATTGCGCCAGGGATAGACACCGGTTAACAGAGCATACCTGCTGGGTGAGCAGGTTGCGGAAGAAGCATATCCATTGGTAAAACGAACACCCCCTTCAGCCAGTCTGTCAATATTCGGTGTTCTGATCTCAGTGGCTCCATAGGCTCCCACATCGCCATACCCCAGGTCGTCGGCATAGATCAATATTACATTCGGTAGTTTTTCCTCTTGGGATTCGTTCTGAGGGGCATTGCAGGAATTCAGGATGAACAATGCTAGTGTTATAACGGTGATGGACAGAGATTTCATCATGGGAGAATTTATTTGTTATGCTGGGTTATTGGAGTTTAAATATGAATGATTCCAGCGGTTTCAATTCTACCCTTGTTTTAGCAGCACCATTTTCCACAATCAACTGAGTGGTGGATCCATCAAGCTGATCGGACAGGGTATATGTTCCTTCAGATAAATCCCAGGCATGGATAATCTCACCCGGAAGACCCAGGTCAAAACCAAAGGTGTCATTTGCATCGAAGTTAGTGACTATAATCAGTCGCTCGTTATCCTTCCATCGGACATAAGAGAATACACGGTCGTTATACCACTCAGTATATTGTCTGTTATGGCTGTGAATCTCACTGTATTTTCCCATGAGCGCCTGGCTGTTAAGCGTGAAATTGAGCAGCTTTTGATAGAAATCCCTCAACTCTTTTTCTTCCCGGGAAAGCTGTCCGCCGTCAAATGCACCCATATTTATCCATTTCACATGGTTAGGCACTCCCCAGTAATCATAGATGGTGGTGCGGGTCTCAGATCCTTGTCCGGGGTTCCCATCGCCCGGCTCACCCACCTCCTGGCCAAAATAAATCATGGTGGGGGAAGTGCCGATGGTGGCTGAGACCACCATAGCAGGTTTCCCTTTTTGGGCATCCCCTGCAAATTCTGAACTGGCTATGCGCTGTTCATCATGGTTTTCCAGAAAATGAAGCATGTGGTGCTCGATGTCACTCAAACCTTCCTGGATAGGAATGAGGTGGTCGGTACTTCCATGACCCTGCATGATCTGTTTCAGGGTATCGTACAGCTCCACTTTGTCATACAGGTAATCCATCTTTCCCAGATGGATATAGTCCCGGTAGATATGGGGCTGGTAGATCTCTGCGAGCAGGAAGGCATCCTGACGGGTTGTCTTAATGGCACTGTTCATATAGCTCCAGAACTCCACAGGTACCATTTCAGCCATATCATAGCGGAATCCATCCACCCCCTTATCCAGCCAGTAAAGGGCAATATCCTTATATTTCACCCAGGAGTTGGGGACCTCCTTCTTTTCCCAGTAGGCATGATGTACCTGAAAGGGCTCATTTTCATAACCGGCCGGCAGTTCCTCAAAGTCTTTTGTTCCATCGGGACGAACTCCGAAATTCACTTTTACGGCTTCATACCAGTCGTTCATTCCCGGCTGCGAACTCCTGGATCCGTTCCCGGTCCATTTGGCCGGATCCTCCTTAAAATAGCCATCGGCCTCTGGGTGTGCTTCACCTCCCAGAACCTGGTATCCATTCTGCCACTCTGGAACCTGAAATGGAGTTCCTGGGATATAATAGAAGTTGTTATGCTTCATATACTCCCTGGATACATCATCAGAAGCTCCAAAGTCCCTGGTGCCTTCCGGATTGGTGACGGAATGATAGGTCCTGGCCACATGGTTGGGAACAATGTCGATGATCACTTTCAATCCATGGGCGTGGCTCCGGGCAATCAGGGATTCAAACTCCTCAAGTCTTTGGGCCGGATCTTCGGCCAGATCCGGATTTACATTGTAGTAGTCCTTCACCGAATAGGGAGAACCGGCCCTTCCCTTCACCACATCAGGATCATCTCCCGGGAGTCCGTATCCTGAATAGTCTGTGACCATGGCATGATGCAGCACACCGGTATACCAGATATGAGAAACACCCAGGTCTTTTATGGCTTCCAGAGCCTCATCCGTAAAATCATTAAACTTACCCACCCCATTCTCCTCGATTGTTCCCCAGGATTTATTAGTGGTGTTGGTATTTCCAAACAGGCGAGTAAACACCTGGTAGAGGACGATTTTATGCGTTTGACTCTGATTCACGTTTTCAACATTAGATTTTTGATTACATCCTGATACTATTAAAAGAAGAGCTATTCCAACTGATAACGCTGGTTTCATGATTCCGGTTTATCCAGGTGATATCTATGCTTCAATGATTTTCCACGGAAAACCAGTCCGGAACAGAGGGTGAGCAGCGACACCACAACCAGGATGATGGCAAGCCTGCCCCAATCGTCACCTATGGATTTACGTATCTCAATGTATCCCATCATAGCGCGGATCCACTCAAGGGCCCCCAGAAGGAGTAATACCTGGATTGTTCTGGCTGCCCAGGGCTTCCTGATTAAAAGCAATAGAGGAACCCCGAAACTCAGGATGACAAATGGAAACAGTCCCGCTCTTGAAAAGTGAGCTGCAAGCAGGCCAAACGCAAAGAGAACTGGTAATAATCTTAGAAAGTTTTTCATGGGCTGATGTTTGACTGATGGATTAGTTTGAATTTTTTGTTACTGGTCCGGTTGTTTTCCAGATTAACCCCTTTGCCATCCGTTAGTTCGATGGCCGGGAAAATTGAACTGGCTGGTGTTCCAACAAAATCTCTGATTGTAAGGTTGGTAAATTCTCTGGAATAGATGGCATGGCTCATATAATCGGGTAGATTCTCGCCCCATTCTACCTGGAGCCCAATAATTTGCAAGTTATCGGTATGCTGACTGTATAGGGCAGGAATGTCATGTTTAAAAATCCCCAGGTCAAAAGTATATACAGGCCTGAGGTCGAAATTACCTCCATAGGTATCACTGTGCAAGCCCCCTGAAATTTTTAAGGAGACATTTTCAAGGAGAACATCTGAAATTTTGGCCTCATTGGTCCCATAGATCACAATGCCGCTTTCACTCTCCGCTATGATATTCCTGAAACGTATGTTCTTAACCGCTCCGGCCGGGCTGTTGGGGTCGCGTCTGATGGCAGATACATGAATGGGTTCCCCGCTGCCCCACCAATGTCCTGTGTACATGCGATTCTGTATGGTAATATCACTGAATAGGATGTTCTCGATGGTGCCGTTGTCGCGGGAGAATACACCCACCCCCCGGTTTGAATCATAAATGACCAGGTTGGAGAATACACAATTCCGGATGGAATTGATTCCGTAACCAACGCGGATGCCTGCAGAGCGTGACTGCATCACACAATTGGTCACTGTAATATTCTCTGCATACCCGGTTTTATTGCCGTACTTCCTTGTGGAATAGTCTTCTTTGGTATTGATATCTCCTTCAACTCCGGCGCGGGTGCCAAATCCGGTTACTATAATGGCATCATCTCCGGCCCGGATATCACAATCGGAGATTCTTACATTTCTGGAAGTGGTGCAATGGATCCCATCGCTGTTGGGCACCATCAGGTTGTTATAGATGGAGATTCCCGTTACCAGCACATCATCACAATCTGCGATCCTGAAGGTCCAATGTGGCGAATCTCTGAAGGTAATGTCTTTGATGTCCACCTGTTCACATTGATGTAAAACCACCATCATGCCAGGTCTGGCATGGAAGGAGATGGGGCCTTCGGGAGGGAATAAATGTTCTGGCATATAATCCTGACCCTGTCGGGTGACGTTCCTGTCGAAGTCACTCCCCATATGGGCTTTATCAGCCAGGTGAAAGCTTGTTCCGTTTCCGTCAATCTCTCCTTCACCGGTGATGGAAATACCTGTGGCCTGGTAGGCATAGATCAGTCCGTGCTGATATCCTCCAATCCGGTAATCGGCTGTATCGGGGCTGCCCATGAGCCGCGCTCCCTGCTCCAGGTAGAGATTCACATTGGATTTGAGAACGATGGTTCCGGTGACAAACTTTCCGGGGGGGATGACCACTTTCCCACCGCCGTTTTGATGACAATCATCAATGGCTTGCTGAATGAAGCTGGTATTTACCGTTTTACCATCGTCCTTTGCTCCAAAGGAGGTGATGACGTAATCATGATTAAGCTGGTTGCAGCTCAGGAATAAGGGTATCCATAGGATGAAAATAAGTACTTGTTTGATCATAGGATAGGCTGTTCTCAGGTTAAGGTAGATTTGATTTTACTTCACCAGATCGGAATAGGATATAAGTTGGATCCCCAGCTTCTCAATTTCTTTGATTACCTTCTCACTTGTAAACAGTTCGGTGACCATCTGGCGGTCCGCATTCACGGTGTAATACCCTTCATGTCCCACGGCCTCCATTTCTGCACCTGCCAGTGCCGGATGTTCCACAAACATATAGGTATTACCAGCTTTGAGTTTCCTGAGCCCTCCAATGAAAGTATCAATTCTCTCCCCGGAAGTCTCTCCTGTAATTCGTCCCGGAAAACGTTCTACACCTATCTCTCCCGGACTGATATCCAGATTATATTCTTGTGCCAGTTTGCTGAAAACCCCGGCTACCTGCTCATCCCAGCCAGAGCAACCCATATGGCAGGAAAGATGTGATACCTGTGGAATATGACTGGTGGCCAGTTCAATCTGAGCCCTCATTTCGGCTTCGATCTCTTCCAGTTTCCAGTCAGATCCCTTCAGGGTTCGGTTCTCGGGATAACGGTCGTTGGGCCAGATCATGGGGAAGAAAAATCCATCCTCATCTGTGATGCTGGGGGCATGGGTTAATGGTCTCCATTTTACATTTTCCCATTCGCTGGTAAAGGTAAGGTGAACCCCCACGTCCAATCCCGGGTTCTCATTCAGCATCCTGACAGCCTCTGGAAACCATGCACAGGGCACCATGATCTCCACCGAGCGGACGATCCCCTCCTGGTAAGATTTGATACAGCCCAGGTTGCTGCCGTGGGTGGATCCGATATCGTCGGCCCGGATGATCAGACGGATCTCTTCCTTTGACTGACCACTGAGGCATCCTAGAGTGAGGCTGAATATGAGTGACAGGATAACATGCTTCATGGTTGGGTAAGTTTAGTGGTTTTTAATGATGTTCATCAGGGATTGATGGACTCCTGCTCCGGTCGCTACAATGGCATAATTGTGGTCAAAAGATCCAGAAGAGAGATCAAAATTTATTACATCCCCGTTGATATCTGTTACCACCCCGCCCGCTTCTTTAATAATCAGTGTGGGTGCTGCAATATCCCAGATTTTTGTGGTCTGATTAATGACAGCACCCAGCCGGCCGTCTGTTGTGTAGCAAAAATCATAGAGCGAATTGGTGGAGCGAATGTTTCTAACCTGTTTTGTGAGCCTGGCCATCAGTTGCATTTCAGAAGCGGTTTTAGCAGGATCACTGCTAAAATCGAATGAGTAAGCGATCAGTTGCTCAGCCAGGTTTGATGAGGGAGTGGTCCTGATAGGAACCCCGTTTTTCCGGGCTCCCTTTTTCAATTCGGCCAGGTATACATCCTGATCTACTGGAATATACATTCCAGCCAAAATTGGATCTCCCTTCCACATCAAGGCAATGATCACACCGAACCAAGGCAGGCCGGCGGCAAAATTGGAGGTTCCATCCAGGGGATCCACCACCCAGGTATACTCCGATCCATGACTTACATATCCCGATTCTTCGGTGATGATATTGTAAGGGTTTGGAGTATCGACCAGTACTTTAAGAATAGTTCTTTCGGAAGCCAGATCAGCTTCGGTCACAACCGAGCTGATACTCTCTTTGACTTTTGCCTTATGGCTAGTCCCAAAATGACTCAATAATACTTTGCCGGCCTCAAAAAGTGCTTTCTCCAGGATTTCTCTGGCATTTTCAGGAATCATGGTTTAAATTTAGCAAAAGCAGGGGATTTCTCTTTCCTCAGTGCTTAAGGTTGAATGGATGAAACCCGAAAAGAGTACCTAAACAAATAGACTAGCCAGCATTGTAAAGGCAAGTCCACAAATGCCTATAATCGTTTCCATCATGGTCCAGGACCTGAAGGTCTGTCTTTCGTCCATTCCGAAATATTTACTTACCAGCCAGAAACCACTGTCGTTTACATGCGAAAGGATGGTTGCTCCCGAAGCAATGGATATGACGATCAGAGCCAGTTCAGGGGCTCCTGGGTTAATGAAACTAAGTACCGGGGCAATTATGCCCGCAGCAGTGATCATGGCCACTGTAGCAGATCCCTGAGTTACTCTAACAATGGCCGCCAGAATCCAGGCAAGGAGAATGGGGGGCAATGCAGAGTCTGAAATGGAATTGGCCATCATCTCACCAATCCCGCTGTCCACCAGAATTTGCTTGAGAACACCGCCAGCCCCTGTTACCAGAATGATGATTCCTGCCGGCCCCAGTGCTTTGTTGCTTAGATCGAGAAGCTCCTGTTTTGACTTTCCTCTCCGGATCCCCAGAAAATAGACGGCTAGAAGGGCGGCAATAATAAGTGCACTAAAGGGATGTCCCAGGAAGATCAGGATATCTGATACAGTTGTTTTTGCAATAACTCCTTTATCAACCAGAACGGCTGTGAAGGTATTCACCAGTATTAATACCAGGGGCACAGCTATGATTAGTGCAATGGAACGAAACGAGGGTAGGTTTTCAGGGGCAGTTGCACCGGCAGGATTTCGGGCCATCATCTCCTCGGGAGGCTGGATATTGATCTTGCCCGAAATATACTTACCAAAAACGGGTCCCGCGATGATGGCAGTAGGGATTCCCAGGATGAAGCCAAAGAAGATCACCCATCCAAGCTGGGCATCCAGAATTTCAGCTACTGCAATGGGGCCTGGGGTGGGAGGCATAAAGCTGTGTGTAACAGCCAGACCGGCCAGCAGGGGGATCCCGTAGTACAAGAGCGATCTTTTGGTATCCCTCGACAGGGCATAGATGATCGGAGCAAGGATGACCAGTCCCACATCCAGAAAAACCGGAATGGCCACAATAAATCCCGTAATGACCATGGCCCAGGAGGCCCGGTCGGTTCCGAACTTTTTAACAAGATGATGGGCAAGAGATTCTGCCCCCCCGGAGGCTTCCAGGATCTGTCCAAAAATGGCCCCCAGTCCAACCACAACTGCCACAAAACCCAGTGTTCCACCCATTCCGGTTTGAATACTCACTAGAATATCCTGAAGAGGCATACCCGAGAGAATACCAACGAACATGGAGGTGATCAGAAGGGAGATAAATGCACTGATCTTAAACTTCAGCACCATTATCAGGAGTAATGATACAGCTGCTACTACTAAGATGATGATATGCGCAGTTGACATAACTTAGGTGTGTTTAACAAACATATCGAAATTTTCTATTATTTCGATGATGAGGTGGCCAAGATAATTTTGAATAACTCACAAGAAATGACGTATTGAGGCTCGGAACAGCTGTTTCTAATTCGCTCAAATGGGTATAACAATTCTTCAAAATGGAGAATAAAGATGTATATTTGTTTAGCGTGTTGAACGTGAAAGTGAATCAAATGGCAACTTCATCTATTCCACATAGTATTAAGTATCGCTCAAAGGAAAGTTTTATCAGGATAGTCTCACTATCATTTTTCTTACTGTCATTCTGCTTTCAGTCTTCCAGTGGTCAGGGATCAGAACATCGATCTAAGCATCCCAATATTTTGATCTGCATCACCGATGATCAGAGCTGGATACATACCTCTTTTGCAGGCGAGAAGGCCATCTCTACCCTTGCGTTTGATTGGGTGGCAAGTGAAGGATTGTACTTTAGCAATGCTTTTAGCGCGTCTCCATCCAGCTCTCCATCAAGGGGGGCCATGATCACCGGACAGGAGATGTGGAGATTGGGTGAGGCTGCTCAACTATTTAGTGCAGTCCCCAAGGAACTGGAGGCTCTGAGCTTTCCTTTGCTGTTGGAGAAAAAGGGATACTTTACAGGTTTCACACAGAAAGGGTGGGCTCCCAACAATTTCCACCAGTATGGATGGGATCACAATCCCTTTGGTTTTATATACAACCTGCAAGAGCTACAAGCTCCCACTCACGGTATAGTCTCAAACAACTATGCCAGAAATTTCAAGTTATTTCTCGATTTATGTTCGGAAGATGAGCCCTTCTTATTCTGGTTTGGGAGCTCTGAGCCACACCGTCCATTTGAAGTCAATTCGGGAGCCAGCTTGGGTGCGGATATTGAACAAGTAGTTGTTCCCGGATTCCTCCCGGATGTTCCTGAGGTCAGAGGCGATGTGGCTGATTACCTGGGTGAGATTAAATGGGTGGACCAGCAACTGTTGCAGATGATCGCCACACTGGAGGAGAAGGAGTTGCTGGATAATACCATTATCATCGTTACCAGCGATAATGGAATGGCCTTTCCTTCGGCCAAGAATAACCTTTACGAATACGGGATCCATATGCCATTGGCCATCTATTGGAAAGAGGGCATAAAAAATGGAGGGAGAGTGATCGACGACCTGGTGAGCCTTACCGACATTGCGCCCACTTTGCTGGAAATCGGTGAGGCTAAAGTGCCTAACGAGATGACGGGGAAGAGCCTGATGAAGATCTTCAATTCCTCAAAATCGGGAAAAATAGAAAAGGGAAGGAGATATGTATTTGCCGGGAAAGAGCGCCACACCTTATGCAGGGAAGGAGATGTTGGTTACCCCCAGCGGTCGGTACGGGACTACCAGTATCTCTTTATCCGGAACTATGAACCGGACCGGTGGCCTGCAGGTTCTCCCGATACTCCTTCAATTCATGGATTTCTCTATGGTGATATTGATGAGTCTCCCAGTAAGTCCTACCTGAAGCTAAATAGTTATGATCCGAAAGTGAAGCCCTTCTTTGATAAGGCCATGGCAAAGCGGCCAGCAGAGGAGTTATATGACATTATCAAGGATCCGGCCTGTCTTCAAAACCTGGCTGACAACCCGGAATACGCAGGTGTGAAGAAGAAACTAACTGGTGTACTGGATAAATACCTGGTAAAGACCGCTGATCCTCGGGCTTTAACAGGAGAATCGTTATGGGATCAATTTCCCTATCACTTCAATAAATAGCTTGCTTCCTCTCCGAAATCAAAGTGCCCACCTGTTTTAGTGTTTTTACATCAATATCCCTGATTTTACCACTGTAATCAGGTCCAATATTGACAGAAAAGATATTGCCGTATTTAACAGCACCAAGATAATCTTCGTAAATTTTTTCAGGTGGATGGCAGAGGGAATCATGTTTCGGCAGTGAATAGAACCACATGGCCCCACCTTCGTGAGGGGGCAGAATGGGATAGGTAAATTCAGCTGTCTGATACCCCTTGTAGTTAGCTTCTGCCTCTTTGTTGTACTTTGTTGCACTTGCATCCCCAATGGGCCCTGGTTTCCCCAGTTCTCTCAGAGAGAGTCTTCCTGCTGGTTCTCCGTGATTGAATCCCACAAAGCAATCGGGTTGAAAGCTATGAACCCATTCCACAGTTTCCTGGTGACTTAATCCACCATCACCCACCGCATGATCCATCCAGAAGAACTCAATGGGTCCGTATTGAGTGCAGAGTTCCTTTAACTGGGCTTTCTTCATCTCTGGATCTACTCCTTTCCCGTGTGTGTGTCCTTTTCCATCTACAGCTCCTGGCCAATTCCAGTCGCCCTCGGAAAAATAGAGTGCCAGTTTAATGCCGTATTTGTCACACGATTTTCTTAATTGCTCAAGCACATCGATTCCAAGCGGGCTGTTTGTCACCTTTTCCGTGGTCGTTTCAGTGTCCCACAGGCAAAAACCATCGTGATGTTTTGAAAGAAACAGGATGTAAGACATCCCGGCATCTTTTGCAAGCTTGCACCACTGGTCGGTATCACACCCGGTTGCCTTAAAAAAGGAGGCATCTTTATCCAGCGTGGGTGTCCACTCTTCCCCATAGAAGGTACTGTACGACCAACAGATAAACATACCGAACTTCATATCTGAAATCTCCTTGGCCCTTCTGTTGTTTTGATCGGAACTAAATGATACGAGCACAACAGCCAGTGTCACAAACAGAGAGAATCTTCTCATAGCGGTTAGTTAAAATTGTAGTTTATTCCTCTTGGTGATTCCATCCCAGTTATGGTTTACTGATCTTGAACAGGTATTTATCGGTGCGTACCAGGATGGCTCCACCGGTGAATGCTGGAGTGGACCAGATCTCACCCTCAAGCTTATTCTCAGATACCCTACGCAGCTCTTTACCTGCCTTATATACAAATGTTTGTCCCCGGGTTGAATTGATGTATATGTATCCATCTGCATATACCGGGGAGGAGTTGTATTTCCCTTTTAATTTCTCCGACCATATGGTGGTGCCATTTTGGGTGTCGATACAACTCAGGAGTGCCTTGGTATCAACTGTATAAAGCAGTCCGTCCACCGCCACAGGAGTAAGCAGTTGAAGAATGGGAGATTTAATTCTCCAGAGCACATGCGTATTGGTGATGTCACCCTTACCTTTAGGGTCCACAGCAAGCAACTCTACATATTTCTTCCCATCATCATCCGTCACAAAACCGGTATAGAAAAGAACGGTTCCATCGCTCTCCACAGGCATGGAAATGGTGGAATCTTCTCCCTGGACCACCCGCCAGATCTCCTCACCAGTATTTGGATCATAGGCGATGCAAGCTGCCGACCCATTGCTGATCATCTGGTCCCTTCCATTCACATTCACAATCAATGGAGTGATGTATGCTTTCTTTCCTATATCATCCATGTGATCATACAACTCCTCTGGGCGTTCTGTACGCCATATGGTCTCTCCGGTCAGCTTGTTAAGTGCGTATATATTACGGGTGTCGGTTCCCTCCATATGAACGATCAGTTTGTCTTTGTACAACAGCAGAGAGGAGCCGGATCCTTGTATATGTTCGCACTGCATATCGGTACGTTCCCAGATGGTTTCTCCTGTTTGGCTGTTCAGACAGGCAGTGCCATACCGGCCAAAATGGAGATATACAAAGTCCTTTTCGATGGCTGAGGTAGGAGTGGCATAGGTATTGATCGCATGCTTTCGGTAAATTTTATCTGGTTTGAAAAGAATGCGGTCTACTTCAATTTCACCCGATTCAAAATTTACGCAGATGGCCCTTAACTCATTTCCTTCATCTGTGGCGGAAGTCAGCCACACCCTATTGCCATATACTACAGGAGAGGACCAACCCGCTCCCTGAATGGCAGTTTTCCAGCTGATGTTAGTGGAGTCGCTCCAGGAGATGGGCAGTCCCTTTTCGGAGGATATTCCATCCAGATTGGAGCCGCGAAAATGGGTCCATTGGGGAAAAGAATCCTGTGCGTCGAGAGATCCTTTCACGAAAATCAGACAGAGAAACAGCAGGGTAATTCGGGAAACAGTTGTCATGGTTCCTTGGGATAAATAGTTTATCTGAGTGGGTTTTTGTTTCATCTGCAATTTTGGTTTTGTAGTGGGTTGATTTACTAATCTTTGGTGACCATACTTCCCCACCACATGTTCCCGGGATCGAAATCTTTGGAGAGAAACTCCATTCTCTGTTTTTCAAGCGAGGGCCAGCGGTGTTTAATAACCTGCTCAAGGTGTTCCTGTTCTTTCTCTGCACTATATTCAGGATCCCTCACGGGAAAACGGGCATCCATCTCACGAAGCATCAGGAAAAGCTTTTCGCTTAGCAGTTGCACCCGCTCCGGGTTGTTTTCTGCCACATTAGTATTCTCTTCAAGGTCGGTCATCAAATTGTATAGCTCTTCCCTGCCATCTTCATAATAGTGGATGAGTTTCCAGTCTCCCAACCGGATCACCCCCGAAGGCTCCCCGCCCTGGTTCCCGTAATGGGGGTAGTGCCAGATCAGCGGCCGTTCCGCAATGGATTTACCTTGCAGCAGCGGAACCAGACTCACACCATCAAGGTGTTCTTCCGGTTTTAACGGTGCACCTGCCAGCTCCAGGAGGGTGGGGTAGAAGTCGGTTCCGGTTACTGGCACATGGCATTTTTGTCCGCCTTTGATCCCAGGGACCTTCATAAAATATGGCTCCCGAATTCCACCCTCGAACTGGTATCCCTTTCCTGCCCGAAGGGGCAGGTTGGATGTGGCAAATGCATCACCTGCAGCCACCCCTCCATTGTCGGAGGTGAACACCACAATGGTGTTTTCTGCCAGGCCCAGTTCATCCAGCGCCTTTAACACTTCACCTACAGCATCGTCCATGGCTTCAACCAGTCCGGCATAGACCGGGTTGTCCTGAACCTGCCGGATGGGAAGGAAATGTCCCATTTCAAAACCCGATTCGGCAATTCCCAGATCTTCTGCTTTTTGCCGGTATTTGGCCCATTTTTCCATGGTGGTTTGAATGGGACCATGAACCGCATAAAATGAGAGGTACGCAAAAAAAGAGGTGTCTCTGTTCTCCCGGATGAAATCAACGGTCTCCTTTGCAAGTCGCATGGAGAGGTTTTCCCCATCCGGGCCGCTTTCCAGGTTCGGATTTTCCCAGGGTGCAAAATAACCACCCCTGGGACTTCCCACATCCCAGCCTCCTTTGTTGATATCAAACCCATGGTCTTCGGGCCAGGATCCTTCGGTGCCAAGGTGCCATTTGCCGGTAAAAAATGTTTTGTATCCGGCCTCTTTCATGGCTTCAGGAAGGGTGGTATACTCATGGGGCAGGGCGTGCACATATTCAGGTGGAAGCAACTGATTGAATCTTCCCGCTTTCCGCCACGCTTCCCCTTCCGGAGCGCCAATCCAGTCGGTGATCCCATGTCGGGCCGGGAACCTACCTGACATGATGCTGGCGCGGGATGGACTGCACACCTGGCAGGTGGCGTAGCCATTGGTGAAGATGGTTCCCTCGGTAGCAATCCGGTCCATATTCGGGGTTTCATAATAGTTGCTTCCCGTCACGTTCAGGTCATGGTACCCAAAATCATCAGCCAGGATAAACAAAATGTTGGGTTTCTTCTCCAACGTTTTTTTGGAATCGCAGGCAGTGATAATAAAAAGCAGAAAAGGCAACAGTTTTAGTAAGTCAGGTTTTATTTTCATGGAGTGCAATTAATGAGGTTCAAATTTATCAATTATTTAGTTGCTTAATTGGGCTTTCGGCATCTGCTTTTCTAAATTTCCCCTATTTTTATAAATCTATTGCTAAAAATAGAAAATGCGACTTAAATACTTCTGCATCGGGAAGATTGCGACAGCCATTTTTTTGACTTTGTCTATATCTATCTCTGTTCCCATCATAGGACAGAATGTTGATATTCCGGATGCCATTGATAACAAGGATTTTAATCCAGCTACACTGCTGTGGTACGAATCTCCGGCTGAGGTCTGGGAAGAGGCCTTGCCGGTTGGGAACGGACGGCTTGGTGCCATGGTTTTTGGTAAATATGGAGAGGAGCGAATCCAGTTAAATGAGGAGACCTACTGGACAGGTGGTCCTTATTCAACAGTGGTGGAGGGGGGTGCTGAAGTGTTGCCCGATATTCAGAAATATCTTTTTGAGGGAGAGCCTTTAAAGGCGCATAAATTATTTGGACGCTATATGATGGGCTACCCGGTGGAGCAACAAAAATACCAATCCCTGGCCAACCTGCATCTCTTCTTTGAAAACCAAGAGGAGGTCACCGGCTATAAAAGGTGGCTCAATCTTGAGACCGGAATCAGTTGCGTAGAATACAGTGTGGGAGACATTACCTACCGAAGGGAAATTGTGTCCTCAGAACCAGACCAGGTGATCCTGGTTCGTATGACTGCCAGTAAACCAGGAAGTATCTCTTTCAGGGCCCAGCTTCGTGGCTGCAGGAACCAGGCACACTCGAATTATGCTACAGATTATTTCAGGATGGATGGAGTGGAGCAAGATGGTCTTATGGTCCAGGGAAAATCGGCCGACTATATGGGCATTGAAGGAGCTCTGAGATATAAGGCACAACTAAAGGCCATCCCTGAAGGAGGAGTGATGGAGGTGGATGATGTAGATCTGATTGTAACAAATGCCGATGCTGTAACCCTCGCTATTGTAGCGGCTACAAATTTTGTCAACTATAAGGATGTAAGCGGGGACACTGATGCGCGTGTGGCATCCTATCTGGAGCAGGTTAAGGATAAATCCACCAAGGATATGTTTGATTCTGCGGTAAAGGATTATCAGACATTTTTCAATAGGGTATCATTGGATCTGCCTAAGGCCAATAACTCCTTCCTTCCAACAGATCAACGGATGGCCGGATTTGCAAACCATGCCGATCCCAACCTGGCTTCGCTCTGCTTCAATTTTGCCAGGTATGTATTGATATCCACTTCAAGGGAGGGAACTGAAGCCGCCAATCTCCAGGGGATATGGAACGAGGATATGAACCCTATGTGGGATTCCAAATACACCACCAACATTAACACGGAGATGAATTACTGGCCCGTGGAGTCCGGGAATCTCTCAGATTGTGCCGAGCCCCTGATCACCATGGTCAAAGAGCTAACCGATCAGGGGGCACAGGTGGCAAGGGCTCACTATGGCGCCAGGGGATGGGTATTTCACCAGAACACGGATCTATGGAGGGTGGCCGCTCCCATGGATGGTCCCACCTGGGGGACATTTACAACAGGAGGTGCCTGGCTTACCACCCACTTATATGAACATTACCTCTTTAATCCGGATAAGGAATACCTGAAAGAGGTCTATCCTGTGATCAAGGGATCTGTCCAATTCTTTATGGATTTTCTCATCGAACATCCCAATGGCAAATGGTTAGTTACCAGTCCGTCCACTTCGCCTGAAAATCCTCCTAAAGGTCCGGGCTATACCTACTTTTTCGATGAGGTGACAGGTTCCTGGTATTTTACAACCATATGTTATGGTGCTTCCATCGATAATCAGATCCTCACCGATCTGTTCGGCTACTATGTTGAAGCGGCAGAGATACTTGGTCAGGATAGGGATTTTGTGGCAATCGTGAATGAGGCCAGATCCAGGCTTGTTCCGCCCCGGATTGGAAGGAATGGCACTCTGCAGGAGTGGGCCGAAGACCTGGAACAGATGGAGGATAAGCACAGGCATTTTTCCCATTTGTACGGACTCTATCCCGGAAATGTAATCTCCGCAAAGAGTACGCCCCAGTTAATCGATGGATGTAAAGCTGTGCTCGAGCAGAGGGGTGATGGCGGCACTGGTTTTTCCAGGGGATGGAAAATGGCACTCTGGGCCAGGTTATATGATGGTAACAGGGCCGGCCAGATTTTCAAAGGCTATATTGCAGAGCAAAGTTATCCTCAACTATTTGCCAAGTGCTTTACACCGCTTCAGATAGACGGAACACAGGGCGTTGCAGCAGGTATCACAGAGATGTTGATTCAATCACACGAGGGAGTGATCGATCTTCTGCCTGCACTCCCCGATGAATGGAGTGAGGGAGCCTTTGACGGAGTCTGTGCCCGGGGTGGATTTGAGATAAAGATGAAATGGAAGGAAAAGGAAATCTCCGAAGTTGAAATTTTATCAAAATATGGCAATAGGTGCCGCATCCATGCGGGGGGGGAAGTCAGGGTAAAGAAAGAAGGGAAAAGCGTTCATTTAAAACCTTATGAAGATGGATCAGTTGCTTTTAATACCATAAAAGGAAGTGTATATACCCTTGTTAAATAATAGAAAACGAGTAAACGATATGATAAAAGCATCACGGATTGTATGGATATTTTTGCTCGTTTCAGTTGGGGTATCTGCACAGGATCAGGTTTTTACCAGGCAGGATACACTTAGGGGAAGCATCACCCCCGAGAGGGCCTGGTGGGATCTGACCTATTACCATTTAAGCATAAAGGTGAATCCCAGTGATAGCAGCTTTGCCGGCAGTAATTTATTCGGATACCAGGTGACTGAACCAGGACAGATGATGCAAATCGACCTCCAACCTCCAATGAAAATTACCAGAATTTCTCAGAACGGAATAGATCAGGAATTTATCAATGATGGGAATGCCTGGTTTGTCAAATTGAAGGAGGCCCAGGAGCAAGGAGAGGTGAGGTATCTGCTGGTCGAATTTAGCGGAAATCCAAAGATAGCCGAACGGCCTCCCTGGGACGGAGGAGTAAGCTGGGAAAGGGACCGGAATGGAAATCCATTTGTGACCACGGCAAATCAGGGCGATGGAGCCAGTTTATGGTGGCCCTGTAAGGATCACTCTTACGATGAGCCTGATAGTATGCTGATCAGTATTACAGTTCCTGATCCCTTGATGAATGTTTCCAATGGCAGGCTGCGCAAGCATGAGCATCATAATAATGGGACCAATACCTCCCACTGGTTTGTGTCAAATCCCATCAACAATTATGGGGTTAACATCAATGTGGGAGATTACATCCACTTCGGTGATATATATGAAGGCGAAAAAGGTAAGCTTGATTGTGACTACTGGGTTCTTCGTTACAATGAAGAGAAGGCTAAAGAACATTTCAAACAGGCTCACCTGACTCTTGAAGCTTTTGAATACTGGTTCGGCCCCTATCCCTTTTACGAAGATAGTTACAAACTGGTAGAGGTTTCTTATCCGGGGATGGAACATCAGAGTTCGGTGACCTATGGAAATGGATTCAAAAACGGATATGGGGGCAGGGATGTAAGCCGAACGGGGTATGGGATGAAGTTTGATTTTATTATAGTTCACGAGTCTGGCCATGAATGGTTTGCCAACAGCATAACAAATTGGGACGTAGCCGATATGTGGATCCATGAGAGTTTTATTGCCTATTCGGAGAATCTGTTTGTGGATTATTTCTGGGGGAAAGAGGCCAGTGCCGCATACTGCCGTGGAACCCGCCTGAATATTTCCAACGATCGTCCAATTATTGGCATTTATAATGTGAATTACGAGGGATCGGGCGATATGTATGCCAAAGGAGCCAATATGCTTCATACCCTAAGGCAAATTATCGACAACGACCAGCAATGGAGGCTAATTCTCAGGGGGCTAAATGAAGAGTTCTATCATCAGACAGTAACAACAGAGCAGATTGAGAACTATATTAGTGAAAAAGCAGGACTCGATCTGCAAGCTTTTTTCAACCAATACCTTAGGGATACCCGAATACCTACATTTGAATATGCACTGATTGATGGCAAAATGCGTTATCGTTGGGGCAATTGTGTAAAAGGATTCAACATGAAACTAAAGGTATATATCAATGGGCAGCCGCGCTGGATCGAGCCACTTCAACGCTGGCGGAAGTTGAGTCTCGATGAACCCATCCAGAAGGTTGACATCGATCCTGATTTTTATGTGGCCGTTTTTCTTCTATCAGAAGTGTAAACCATGGTTTTAAAGAAAATGAAAATTTCAGATATACATCACCATACTACCAAACCTGAACTATACGAAGAAGGAAACGCCATTATGTGGACAGACGAGCATATTTCAAAACAGTTGCTGCGTGTTCATCTAAACCCGGAGGTTGACCTGGCCAGTCGTAAAGCAGAAAGCATTAAACGTACAGTAGATTGGATTCTATCCAATGTTGCAGGAAATCAACTCCAAATACTGGATTTAGGTTGTGGACCTGGCCTCTACTCTGAACAAATGGCTGAGAAAGGGCACCATGTATCTGGAGTTGACTATTCTTGGAATTCCATTAATCATGCAAGAGAATCAGCCAAAAAGAAGAAACTAGATATCACCTATCTGAACGAAAATTATCTTAAGCTGGAGTTGGAAGAAAATTCCTTTGATCTGGTCATTCTGATTTTCACTGATTTTGGCCCACTGCTGCCCGACGAAAGAAAACAGCTTCTTGAAACAGTCAAAAAAGTCCTTAAACCTGGCGGAGTCTTTATATTTGATGTGTTAAATGATAAAAATATTGAAAATAAGGTCACTCCTAAAAGTTGGGAGACTTCAAATCAGGGATTTTGGAAAAATGAATCCTATTTGGCCTTATCAGAATCGTATATCTATGAAGATGAAAAGGTGATCTTATATCAGCATCTCATACTGGATGAGCAGGACAATCTCCAAGTATATCGATTTTGGACTCATTGTTTCTCTCATTCAGATCTGAGCCATATACTCTATGATTACGGTTTTAATGAAATAACCTTTTCTGAGGATATTCTGCCAGTAGGGAGTTTATGGAGTGGTGACAATGTTACTTTTTGCAAAGCTGCAGTTAAAAAGTAATCAACTGACGTTCAGAAAAACAGGACCCGTCTCATGAAAATAACTAAACCTGCTTTCATCCTGATAATCTGCGTTGCAGCCTTAAGCTGCCAGTCTCGCAGAGATCAGGTAATAGAAAGGCCCAACATTTTGTTTATCATTGCCGATGATTTAGCCGACCGCCTGGCCTGCTATGGTGATTCAGTCGCCGTTACACCTCACCTGGATAAGCTGGCAGCAAGAGGTGTTCTTTTTGCCAATAACTTTTGTCAGTACCCAACCTGCGGCCCTAGCAGGGCTTCTCTGTTTTCAGGATTGTACCCCTTTGAAAGCGGCTATACACATAATAGCCCAGGTACATTCAATGAACACCTTCCGGATTTGGTATCCTTACCCAGGTTATTTCGCGAGAATGGATATTACACTGCCCGCGTGGGGAAAATATTTCATATGGGCATACCTGGTGGGATTGGAGGTCCGGGAACTGATGATACTTTAGCCTGGGATCTGGCCGTAAACAATAGTGGATATGATGCAGACCTGGAAGTCTGGGAAAATGCAATTCATGTCGGAGATGAAACAGGCCCCGGTGTTCGGGTCGTATATGATGCTCCCCAGATCGAAGACTCTGAAATGGCAGATGGCCAGGGATTGGAAGCTGCAATTCAAATATTGAAAGAGAATAACTCAAAGAAAACGGGAAAACCATTCTTTCTGGCTTATGGGATGTATCGTCCCCACCCTCCCATGATTGTTCCTGAAAAACACTGGGAAGCCATCAAGATATCCAAATACAAAATTCCCTATGTGCCGGAAAACGACAGGGAGGATATCCCTGAAATAAACTTTCATTTGAAAGGAGCCGGGTTTAACTTTATTCCAAACGCCCAGGGTATTCAATATGCGCATGCCTATTATGCTGCCATTCATTTTGTGGATGAACTGGCCGGAAAACTGATCAGCGAACTGGAAAAGGAAGGATTAGCAGAAAACACGGTTATTGTTTTCACCGGCGATCAGGGATTTCATCTGGGTGAACATGGGCATTGGCACAAATCGACCATGTTTGAGGAGGCTTGCCGGGTACCTTTGATAATAGTTGATCCGCGGCAAAAGGAAAAAGGTGAAAAGTGTACCAATCTGACCGGTTTAATCGATATCTATCCAACATTGTGTGACCTGGTTGGGATTGAACCTCCCCATCAACTTTCAGGATTAAGTTTAGTACCTCAGTTAAACAATGTTGAAGTTCCCGGTAAAAAGTATGAATTTACAATGGGATCGCCATTGGGCTACGGAATCCGAACTTCGTCGCATCGATATACGGAGTGGAGAAAAGATAATATTAATGCCGATTATTCGATGCTGTATGACCTGGAAAATGATCCGGATGAATTTGAAAACCTGGCAGGTAATCCTGAATACAGCGATGTAATTAAAGAGCTACATGGAATACTAGATTCAATGAAATTTTCAAAGTAGTATTGGAATCTCTAAATCAGCAACTATGAAAAGAAGAAACTTTATTCGAACCGTGGTAGCCGGGGCAGCTGCACTCCAGGTAGCCCCATTCACGTTGAGTGGACAGGGAAGAGGCGCGGCTTCAGTAAGGCTGGGGGGGCCACTGTTTGATTCCTATGAGGGTCCGGATGAGTGGATCGTCCTGCTGAAGAAAGCCGGATACAGGGCGGCTTATTGTCCGGTTAAACCCGGTACAAATGAATCTTTAATTAGGGCATATGAAGCAGCTGCCAGGAAACATGATGTGGTCATTTCCGAAGTGGGAGCCTGGAGTAATCCCATCTCTCTTGATCAGTCTGAAGCAGACCAGGCCATTGAAAAGTGTGTCAAAGGTCTTCAGCTGGCCGATCAGATCGGTGCCAGGTGCTGTGTGAATGTGAGTGGATCCAGGAATCCTGACTACTGGGCCGGACCGCATAAGGATAACTTCACTGAAGAGGTCTTCGATCAGGTGGTGGAAACCACCCGGAAGATTATTGATGAGGTGAAACCAACCCGCTCTTTTTTTGCGCTTGAAGCCATGCCCTGGGCATTCCCCGATTCCACAGATACCTATCTTCAATTGATCGATGCCATTGAACGTCCACAATTTGGGGTACACCTGGATCCGGTCAATATGATCACCTCTCCCCGTGACTATTTTAACAATGGAAAACTGATCAAGGATATGTTTGCCAGGCTCGGGCCCAATATCAAAAGCTGTCACGCCAAGGATATTACCCTAAGGGAAGATAACTATATTCCCCAGTTGGATGAGGTGAGGGCCGGACTGGGAAAGCTGGATTATGCTGTTTATTTGAAAGAATTAGCGAAATTTGACAACGTTCCGCTGATGATGGAGCATTTGCAGAGTGCGGAGGAGTATGAATTGGCGGCTGACCATATCAGGTCGGTTGGGAGTGCCAACCAGATCACTTTTTAACAGAAAACAATTTATCACCATAAACTACAAACCCTATGAATCAAGAGAAGTCCATTTCATTAAAGCGAAAACCATCGGTTATTATCTCATCCATAATGCTGTCGCTATTTATATTTTCCTGTGGCGGGCCTTCGGGTAACTCAACAAAAATTGACATTGAAGAGATCGGGCAACAGCTGTTGGTTTTGGATGACAATGTGCAGAAGGAGATTGCAAAATCTCCCCTGGACGCCAGGGGAGAGGAGAAGATTGTTCCCCGTACGATCAATGATGATGGATCACTTAGAGTGGTAGCGGGTCATGACTGGACAAGCGGATTTTACCCAGGGATTATGTGGTATATGTACGAGCTAACCGGTGATCCGGAATGGAAGGGTAAGGCTGTACGGTATACCAGCAAATTAACAAAGGAGATGTACAATGGCAGCAATCATGATGTGGGGTTCAGAATGTATTGCAGTTTTGGAAACGGACTTCGCCTGATTGAGGATGAAATCTATGTTCCTGTACTGGTGCAATCTGCCAAGACGTTGATTGCCCGCTATTCTGAGACCGTGCGAAGCATCAAGTCCTGGGACTTTAATGAAGAAGTCTGGCAGTTCCCTGTGATTGTGGATAACATGATGAACCTGGAGTTGCTCTTCTGGGCCTCGGAAGAGACGGGTGATCCGATCTATCGGGACATCGCCATTCAACATGCATTGACCACCAAGAAGAATCACTACAGATCCGATTACAGCTCGGTTCACGTGGTGGATTACGACACCATCACCGGGGCTGTAAGGCAAAAGAACACCCATCAGGGATATGCAGACGAATCTTCCTGGGCGCGGGGACAGGCATGGGGACTATATGGATTTACTATGACCTACAGGTGTACAAAGGATAAGCAATTCCTGGAACAGGCTGAGAAGATTGCCGGGTTTTTGCTAAATCATCCAAGACTTCCTGAAGATCTGGTTCCCTACTGGGATTTTGATGCTCCGGGAATCCCCAATGAGGAGCGGGATGTATCTGCTGCAGCAATTATTGCCTCTGCGCTTTATGAACTGAGCACTTACACCGAAAACGGAGGCGAATTAAAAGAGAAGGCAGATCAGATTCTTGAAAGCCTGGGCTCTGTATATGCTTCACCTGCAGGTGAGAATTATGGATTTATCCTCGCTCATTCGGTGGGCAATAAACATGGCAACTCGGAAGTGGATGTCCCCCTGAATTATGCTGATTATTACTTCCTGGAAGCGCTTGTGAGACAGGAAAGATTAGCCAACAACAAACCTGTAGTTTAAAATCATCCACATCCCGCTTTCCACATCGCCATTGGCAAACAGAAGAAAACGTAAGAGCCAGGCCCCTGCTCCCACGAAAAGAACCCACTTCAGTCCGAATCGGATCAGGAATAGAGGAAGGATCAGCATAAAGAGGTATATCCAAGCCACCCGATTACATTGTTGGCGGCGATCCAGCCAATGGTACCCAGCACCCTCACCCCGGGGAACTGCTTGCCGGGATCTTCCATCTGGTGAAATGAAAGCGAAGTGGACAATGCCATAGTGGGTGCATGGCTCCCAGTACTCTTTCGGTGGCAAAAAACTTATCGGCAATCAAACCCACAAAGAACGGAGATATCATGGCTGCGATTGCAAAGGTGCCATAACACAATCCGATCTGGGTAGCGGTAAAGCCCAATCCTTCCCCCAGGTAGGTATTCAGGGTTACATACCAGGTTCCCCAAATAAAATACTGCAGGAACATAAGGGTGGATAGTTGCAATCTGGTTTTGAGGCCCATGGTGGAAAAGATTTTCTTCAAGATAAAAAAAATCCAGAATAGCGTGCAAGTGCATTAAACCTCGCAGTGGCCTTATAGTCCAATTTCCAAAGCTCGACCATGTTAAAACAACAACTCTCCTTTCTGATTGCTATCCTGTTTAACTGTTCCCTCTTTTCCCAAACCATTCCCTATGCCATTGTGGATACAGATGTGACCGATTTCTATGGTGATGATGAACTGATCACCGATCCCTTTATTGATACCAGGTACTTTGATCAACCGCTGGGGGATCCTGACCTGGGTGAGCGGGAGATTGATGCCCAGATCCATGTATTTCAGAATGGTCAGAGGAAATTCCGATTATGGGAAGAATAATTTTGAGGACCACAGCAACGGAACCATCAGTGACCATGCCACCGGTTTGATGTGGCAGCAGTCTGATGATGGCCAGATGCGGGATTGGGAGAGTGCCCTTTCCTATGCTGAAAACCTTGAACTGGGCGGCTTTGATAACTGGCGACTTCCCAATGCAAAGGAGCTACAGAGCGTTTTGGATTACACCCGTTCCCCACAATCCACGGGAAGGTTTTACCGTATGAATGGAAACTATTTGACTCAAGCGGGAGGATGCTCCAAAGGGTGAGCTGCCCTATTGTTAACAACATGCCCATAGACCTCAGTAATCATTCTCAGGAGGTATACTATATTTGCCTGGTTTCTGAAAAGGAATCTACCACGTTAAAAATAATTAAACAATGAATGTATATACCCGTTTCTTACTCTCTCTGATTCTTATTTCAGGATCTCTATCCACTGCAATTCTTGCACAGGATCTTTTTGATCCTGCCTCAATTTCAGAAATAGAGATCGACTTTTATAAAGCCAACTGGGATGAGATCCTGGATGCTTATATGGCCATGGATAGTGATGAAAGAATCCTTGCGGATGTGACCATCAATGGGGTGGTATATGACAGTGTAGGTGTAAGGTACAAAGGCAACTCTTCCTACAGACCCAACCAGGCAAAGAATCCGCTGAATATCAAATTGAATTATATAAAGAACCACGATTACCAGGGATATTATACCCTGAAATTGTCCAACGGTTTTAAGGATCCCAGTTTTGTAAGGGAGGTGCTGGCCCTGGAGATTGCCAGGAAATACATGCCTGCCGCACGGGCGGGGTACGCCAATGTGACTATTAATGGCACCTACACGGGCCTTTACACCAATGTTCAGTCCGTCAACGACCAATTTACCAATGAACACTACTACAGTGAAGACCGTCCCTTCTTTGAGGGAGCCGGAGATGGTCCTTCACCCGAAGGTTGTTCTAACATCATTTGGGATTACCTGGGGAACGATTCCACTCAGTGTTATCCCTACTATTATGACTCAAAATCTGGGGACCATTACTCCTACCTGATCAATTTTCTGGATGTTTTTAATCACAGCCCCGATGACCTTGAGCAGGTCTATAATGTGGACCGGCACCTATGGGCCATGGCCTATGACATTGCGCTGGTGAATCTGGATGCACCCATCAGCATGCCTCATAACTTCTATTTATATCAAGATGGAACGGATCGCTTTAACTATATCAAGTGGGATCTGAACGAGTGTTTTGGTGTATTCCAGCGACTAGGGGGCACCCAACTGGATCTGACCCAGATGCAGCAGCTGGATCCATTCACCAATAACGATCTCCAGACTCCCATTCTTTACAAAGTATGGCAAAACGAGCGATGGAAGAAGATGTACCTGGCTCATATGATGACCCTGATGGAAGAGAATATAGGGAACAATTGGTACCTGGACAGGGCAGAAAAGCTGCAGCAGGGAATTGATGAAGCCATCCGGAATGATCCCAATAAATTTTTCACCTATGAAGAAACTATCGACAATTTGAATAACTCCGTAAGACTGTCCGTGGGAATCAGCCAGCTGATGGCTGCAAGGAACACCTATCTGAATGGGACCACCTATTTCCAGCTATCCCAACCTTCAATTTCAGAGATCACTCATGATCCGCAGTCAATAGTACCCAATTCGGATGTGACCATTCTGGCCAATATCTCCAATGCAAGTTATGCCTGTCTGGGATACCGCGCCAAGTCCGACAGTGAGTTTGAGAAAATTGAAATGTTTGACGACGGAGCCCATAACGATGGGGCTTCCGGTGATGGAAACTGGGGTGCTACCCTTCCTCTGGAAGGCACTACCCTTGAATATTACATCTATGCAGAAAATGAGGAGGCTGGTGTTTTTTCTCCCGCCAGGGCCGAGTATGAGTTCCATACATTGGCCACCTATGGCGATGTGGTCATCAACGAATTTATGGCTTCAAATGACCTTACTGCTTCAGATGAGGAGGGTGAATTCGACGATTGGATCGAATTGTATAACAATACAGAGAATGAAATTTCACTCCTTGGCTATTACCTTTCTGATAAACTGGATGAGCCGGGTAAGTGGCAATTTTCGGATACGACCATTGAGGCTGGCGGATACCTGATTATCTGGGCCGATAAAGATACACTTCAAAAAGGGCTTCATGCCAACTTTAAGCTCTCGGCATCAGGTGAGGATCTGATCCTTTCAAATCGGGATGGCGATTTGGTGGACCAGGTCACCTTTTATTTGCAGACCACAGATGTATCCACCGGAAGAAATCCCAATGGTACCGGCATCTTTATGGCCATGGAATCCACCTTTGCAGCAGAAAATAGTTCCATCATTGCATATGTAGATGATCAGATCCGGAAGCCTGAACTGTTGCTCTACCCCAATCCTGCCAATGATCTGCTTACCATTGAAGTGGGAGACGAAGAGGTTCATTCTATATCTCTGTATAATATTTTTGGACAGCTTCAGAGGCAGTGGCAAATGGGAGGCACCGAAACCATTGATATCACCTCCCTGAGTCCGGGTATCTATATCATTAATGTGGATGGATTGTCGACCCGTAAGTTCATAAAAAGATAAAATATCTTTAAGTTGCATATTTTTAGGTATGCGACAACTAACTGTATCATTTCTGATCTTTCTCACCCTGACAGGGTGCAATTCTAAACAGGAGATTTCTGATCCGGAACTCCCCAACCTTATATTGATCAGTGTGGATGACATGGGCTGGTCTGACCTGGGTTGTTATGGGAGCGAGGTCCGTACCCCAAATATCGATAAGCTTGCCCATCAGGGCATGCGCTTTACCCAGTTCCACAATACCTCCAAATGTTTCCCCTCCCGGGCCTGTTTGCTCACCGGTGTATATGCTCAGCAAAGCGGTTATGATCGCTCGTTCAATCAGCCTCTTAAAAATGCAGTGACACTGGGTGAGGTATTAAGAGAAGCCGGGTATATTACCCTCTGGTCTGGAAAACACCATGGCCTGGAGAATCCCATATACAGGGGATTTGATCACTATTACGGTTTGAAGGATGGGGCTTGTAATCACTTTAATCCGGGGGAGCAGAGACCCGGCGAGGGTGTGCCTGCCCGCAAAGGAAAAGGTGGGATAAAGAATAAGAGGGCCTGGTGTATCGATAGCCTGATGTATGCCCCTTACACACCAGAGGCCGCCGATTTTTATACCACTGACTATTTTACACATTATGCCGTAGACTGGCTGGAGCAGTATAAAGAAGATAAGCGGCCACTCTTTTTGTATATGGCCTATACGGCCCCCCACGATCCGCTTATGGCATGGCCGGAGGATATTGCAAAATATGAGGGCAAGTATGATGAGGGTTATGAAACTGTAAGACAAAAAAGATATGCCCGGCAGCTGGAGATGGGTTTGATTGATGATACCTACCAACTCTCACAACCCACTTATCCCCATTGGGAATCACTTTCTGACGAGGTCCGGCTTAAGGAGACTAAAAAGATGGAGGTTTATGCGGCCATGATCGACCGGCTCGATCAGAACATCGGCAGGCTGCTTAATACCCTGGAAGAGACGGGGCGACGTGAAAATACATTGATCATGTTGGTTTCCGACAATGGGGCATCTGCTGAAATGGTTTATATAGAAGACGATTATGGCGAAATAGGGACCATGACCCTCTGGTCCTCCCTTGGAGGGGGCTGGGCCAATGTTTCCAACACCCCCTTTCGGTACTTTAAAAACTACAGCTATGAAGGAGGGATCAATACCCCTTTAATTGCAAACTGGAGAGGGAAGATTGAACCGGGTGGCATAAGTCGGTTCCCCGGTCATTTTATGGATATTATGGCCACCTATGTGGATCTGACCGGGGCAGCCTATCCTGCTGAGTTCAACGGAGAGGAGATTACTTCCATGCAGGGAGTCAGCCTGCTTCCGGTTCTTAGGGGAGACAAATCCCCACGTCAAAAGCCACTGTTCTGGGAGTGGCGGGAGGGTCAGGCGGTACGGGATGGAGACTGGAAACTGGTTAAGCATGGATTGAACCAGGAATGGGATCTATATCACATAGCCAAAGACCCCACTGAGACCACAGACCTGGCAACCGAATATCCCGACAAAGTGAAGGAGATGGATCAACAGTTCCAGCAGTGGAAAGTCGATACCGCTTCCCTTACAGATCAATGATCTAATTCCATTTCCTAAAGGGAGGCTTAAAAATAGTTATTACCTTGCATTTTTCGCTTTCCGAAATGAAAATGAGCCGCAAATTTTACAACATAGGAGTAGTGGGAGCCGGTATGATTGCCCGGCAGCACCTGGAGCATATACGAAATACCGGAAGGGCAGAGGTAACCTGGATTGCAGCTTTGCGTCCCGGGAATCTTGAAGAGGTCAGATCGGAGTTTGGGATCAAGAACAAAACCCATGATTACCGGGATATGCTCAAAGACCCTAAGGTGGACGCCATCCTGATTACCACTCCTCCCCATCTGCACAGGGAGATGTTTATTGAGACCCTCAGGGCCGGAAAGCATGTTTTGCTGGAAAAGCCCATGGCCATTCGTACAGAGGACCTGAATGAACTGCTTGAAGTACAAGCTGAATATCCACATGTGATTGCCATGGAGTGTTCGGGCCGGCATGCCAGGCTCACGCCCAAGTTCAGAATAGTGAATGAGATTGTGGAGTCGGGAGTTCTGGGTGATGTCTACTGCATTCATCATCAGAGTGTGGCCAGGCAGGGCAGACCCGGCATTGAGTTCCATCCCGAAGGGAAATGGTTTCTGGATCGTTCCAGAGCGGGAGGTGGACCTATTTTTGACTGGGGTGTCTATGACCTCTCTTTTCATCTTGGGATTCTGGGTGATTCCAATGAGCTGGAACAGGTTGAGAGCGCATGGATGAAAAGGGGACTTGATGAGGTAAATCCGGGAACCGAGATCTATGATGTGGAGGAGCACTTTGCTGTGAATATGAAATTCACCAATGGTTTAGGTTACTACTGGGAAAGGGGAGTCCATGCCAATGTGGAGGTACCTAACGAAACCAGGATCTATGGAACCCGTGGGGGCATTAAACTTGCTTATTGTACCTGGGATGATCCTGTCATCACCCTGTATGATTTTGATCAGGCAGGAAGAGCCAGGGAGCAAAAGATTGAGGTAGATATGACTAACCATTCCAACGATGGTTATGTCTTAATGGAGCACTTTTTTAATGTGCTCGATGGTGAGGAACAGCCTGTGATCTCCCTTGAGCTGGCAAAAAAACACCTGGATATTATCATAAAGTGCTGTCAATTCGCCGAGAATTCAGTATAATAGTCAATTATTTAAAACCTACCCAAATGTCGAAAGTCAGTAAGCTCGAAATTGCTAAAATGATTGACCATTCACTTCTTCATCCCACCATGGATGATCAGACCCTTATAGAGGGATGTGAACTTGCAAAAAAGTACAATGTGGCCTCAGTTTGCATCAAACCCTACGCCGTAAAGTTAGCAGTTGATATACTACAGGGATCCGATGTGATGGTGGGTACGGTAATTGGATTCCCCCATGGCAACAGCCGCATCGATGTGAAGGTTTTCGAAACAGAAAAAGCCATTGAAGATGGAGCGGTTGAAATTGATATGGTTGTAAATTCGGGAAAGGTCCTCTCAGAGGACTGGGATTATGTGACCGATGAGATTCATGCGGTGGTGGAAGTTACAAAAGCACATGGTGCTGCTTTGAAGGTGATTTTTGAAAATGATTTCCTCCCTAAAGATTCATATAAAATCAAGCTTTGTAAAATATGCAGTGTACTCAGCGTGGAATTTGTGAAAACCTCCACTGGATATGGTTATACAAAGCAAGCCGATGGAACTTATAATTACAAAGGTGCCACAGCCGAGGACCTGATACTCATGAGAAAACACTCTGCCCCCGAGGTTGAGATTAAAGCTGCTGGTGGTGTCAGAACCCTGGAGGATACCCTGAAGGTCAGAGAGCTGGGTGTAACCCGCATTGGGGCAACAGCCACAGAAGCCATAATTCTGGCAGTGGATGGAATAGAAGGAGGCAAAACTCCTGATGGATATTAATAAGAATCTAACCCAATAATTAAATCATAGAGATCATGAGATTTATTGCAGCACTTGTCTTTTTCACGCTTGTCTTAACTGGATGTAAATCCACACAGGAGAATCAGAAAGCGCCTCCTAATATTATCTTTATCATGTCGGACGATCATGCCTATCAGGCCATCAGCGCCTACAGTGATCACCTGATGCAGACCCCTAACATTGATCGCATCGCCAATGAAGGAATGCTATTTTCCAATGCCTGTGTAACCAATTCTATTTGTGCTCCATCCAGAGCCACTATTCTTACGGGTAAGCATTGTCACATTCATGGAAAGATTGACAATCGTTTTCCTTTTGATACCACACAGGTTACCTTCCCTCAACTTTTTCAGAAGGCCGGTTACCAGACAGCCATGTTTGGCAAACTGCATTTTGGAAATAATCCCAAAGGGATTGATGAATTTAAGATTTTGCCCGGACAGGGCCAGTACTACAATCCGGATTTTGATACCAATGAAGGCAGGATTCATATAGAAGGTTATACCACCGATGTGATCAGAGATCTTACCTTGGACTGGATGAAGAACAGGAGGGATCCGGATAAACCATTTCTGCTCTTTTATCTTCACAAGGCTCCGCACAGGGAATGGTTACCAGCCCCAAGGCATTTCAGGGAGTATACAAAAAAAACCTTCCCGGAACCTCCCACCCTCTTTGATGACTATGCAGGACGGGGTTCAGCAGCCAGGGAGGCTGAGATGAATATTCTGATCCACCAGAACTGGGCAGGCGATTCCAAACTTTACCCCGAAGTGATGGATGAGCTGGGGATAGATCCTACAACAAACTGGGATAAAAGGGCCATGCAAAATGCATTAAACCGGTTTACCGATGAGCAGAGGAGAGACTGGGATGAGGTGTATGGACCCATCAATGAAGAGTTTAAAAAGATCTATCCTTCTATGACTCAGAAGGAGCTTATGAGCTGGCGCTATCAACGCTATATGCAGGATTACCTGGGGAGCATTGCCTCGGTGGATGAGAGCGTGGGTACGCTGCTCGATTACCTTGATGAACAGGGGCTGGATGAAAACACCATTGTTGTGTATACTTCCGACCAGGGCTTCTATTTGGGGGAACATGGGTGGTTCGACAAGAGGTTTATCTATGATGAGTCATTTAAAACCCCATTGCTGGTACGTTGGCCTGGTGTGACCGAGGCAGGGACCACCAACGACCAGATGGTTCAGAATCTGGATTTTGCCCAAACGCTTTTAGATGCAGCTGGTATTGAGGCCCCTGATGACATGCAGGGAGAGAGTTTTGTTCCCTTGCTCAGGGGAGAGGACGACAAATGGGATCGGGATGCAGTATATTATCACTATTATGAGTATCCCGCAGTCCATATGGTGAAGCGTCACTATGGAGTGGTGACCCGGGAGTATAAGCTGGTCCACTTCTATTATGATGTGGACGAGTGGGAGCTGTACGACCGTATGAAAGACCCCATGGAGCTGAAAAGTGAGTATGACAATCCTGAATATGCCGATGTAGTGAAGGAACTCAAGGTAAAACTTGCAGAGTTAAGGGTGAAATATGATGATTCGGAGGAGCTCGATCAGAAATTCATTGATATGTATAATAAATAGTGAAGGGTGACCGGTTACATATGGCTTCGCCATGTTACAGAAAAGTGAAGGGTGACCGGTTACATATGGCTTCGCCATGTTACAGAAAAATTAATGCGTTAATTATGAGATGTATAAGGTTTGTTTCGGTGGGCCTGATTGGTCTGTTGTTCCTGGGATTAACAGGTTGCTCTAATCCGGAGAAACCAAAAAAAATAAAAGGACGATCTAATTCCCCCAATATTGTTCTTATTGTGGCGGATGATCATGGGACCAATGACCTGGGTTGTTATGGCAATGCAGCGATCAATACACCTAACCTGGATTCCCTTGCCTCTGAAGGCATTCGTTTCACAAAGGCCCATTGCACATCTGCATCGTGCAGTGCAAGCAGGTCGGTGATTTTGACCGGCCTCTATAACCATGCCAACGGCCATTTTGGGCACCAGCACCATTATCACCATTTTTCATCGTATAATCATGTTTACTCACTGCCTGTATACCTGGAAAAACTGGCGGGATATCATACCGGAAGGATAGGTAAGTACCACGTGGCACCTGAAGAAGTGTATCATTTTCAGGAGGTGATGCAAGCCAACCAGCGTAATCCGGTGGCCATGGCCGACAGCTGCATTAGCTTTATACAGGAGAATAAAAAGAATCCCTTTTTCCTCTATTTCTGTACAGCAGATCCACACCGGGCACAACCGGTGAACAATCAGCCTCTGGCCCCTAACAGTTTCGGGAACATTGAAGGCGGACATAAAGGCGTGCAAGAGACCCATTACACCACCGATGAAGTCATTGTCCCTCCCTATCTTCCCGATTCCAGGGCCAGCCGTGAGGAACTGGCACAGTATTACCAATCAGTGGCCAGGATCGATTATGGATTGGGCAGGTTATTTGGCCATCTGAAGGAAGCCGGTGTCTGGGATAACACAGTTATTATCTATATATCGGATAATGGGATCGCTTTTGCGGGAGCTAAAACCACCATTTATCAACCCGGAATTAACCTTCCCTGTATTATTAAAAATGCCAGTGGAGAGAGCAAGGGAGAGGTTACCGATGCCATGATCAACTGGGCTGACCTCACACCCACTATTCTGGATTTGGTTGGAGTTTTGCCTGAGGCCAATGTCCTGATGCAGGAGAGGATGGATGATCCTGAGATGAACTGGAGCAATACCGCTAATGCCTCTCTACAGGGACGATCGTTTAAGCGGGTGCTGTCCGATGTAAATGAGGAGGGTTGGGATGAGACCTACGCTTCACATACGTTTCACGAAATTACCATGTATTATCCCATGAAGGCAGTGATCACCCGGAAATATAAACTTATCTGGAACATTGCATGGCAGTTGCCCTATCCACATGCTTCCGACCTATGGGCCTCTTCCACATGGCAGGTGGCTTTGAAAAGCGGTAGTGGCATGTATGCAGGAAGAAGCATTGAGGATTATACCAACCGGGCCGAATTCGAGTTGTATGATCTGGAGAACGATCCCTACGAAACCAGGAACCTGGCTAAAAATCCTGCCTATGGGCGGGAGCTTCAGGTTCTGAAGGAAAAAATATTCTCCTTTCAGGAGCGGACCAATGATCCATGGATTCTTAAATGGGATCATCAGTGAAGTGGAAAGTGGAAAGTGGAAAGTGGAAAGTGGAAAGTGGAAAGTGGAAAGTGGAAAGTATAAAGTATAAAGTGGAAAGTATAAAGTGTAAGGTAAAAAGTGTGATTTGAAAATGAGAAGATCATTTTATGGTTCCTGGTTGGCCTTTGGGTTGGTCATTTTTCTGTTACAGGGTTGTAACTTAAGTCAGAATTCTAACAATCAGATTACAATAACCCCAGTAATGGAGCGGGATGATCACCTTTTTTTGAGAGAGGGACCTGTTGGGTTTAAGATACTGGTAGAGAATCAAACCAATCGATCGCTTAATGGAAAACTGATTGTAACCACTAATTCAGATTTTGGGGTGGAGATCCCTGGTTCTACCCTGAAGATCAAGTTGAATCCGGGGGATAGCCACTCTTCACAGATTGATTTTGGCACGCTTGCCCCGGGATTTTATAATGTGGAAGCAGTAGTGCAGAGTAGTGTGGGTCACAAACGAGTCAGGTTTGCGTTTGGGGTCAGGCCCGAGGAGATCATCTCACCCCTGGATCGACCTGACGATTTTGAGGACTACTGGAAACGCGCCCGAAAGGAGCTCAGTGAGGTAGATTCCCAGTTTAATTTGATAAGACAGGATTCACTTTGTACGGAAAAGAGGGAAGTTTACATCCTTGAGATGCGTTCCCTGGGAGATGTGCTTGTAAGGGCCTGGTATATGAGACCTGTTAAAGAGGGCATCTACCCGGCCCTTTTGCAAGTGCAGGGATATTCCACCTTTATGATCCCCGACTGGATGTACCAGGGCGAGGATATGGTGGCTCTTGGGCTAAACATCAGGGGACATGGATTCAGCAAGGACCAGGTAAATCCCGGATTTCCCGGTTACCTCCAGCATCATGTGGATCATAAGGATCAGTATATTTACAGAGGTGCTTATATGGACTGTATCCGGGCGGTGGACTTCCTCTATTCCCGGGATGAAGTAGACACTTCCAGGGTGGCCGTGGAAGGTGGCAGTCAGGGTGGAGCACTCAGCTATGCCACAGCCGCTCTTGATAATCAACGCATTAACCTTTGCGTTCCCCATGTTCCGTTTCTCTCCGATTTCAGGGACTATTTTAAAGTGGCTCACTGGCCCGCCAATGAGTTTGCCCAATACTTTGAGGAGCACCCGGAAATTCCGGAGGATAAAATCTATAAAAACCTGAGTTATATCGACATTAAGAATCTCGCCCCATGGATCAAAGCACCTGTATTTATGACCATCGGACTGGTAGATGAGACCTGTCCTCCACACATTAATTTCGCAGCCTATAACCAGTTGAATGCTCCAAAGGAGTATTTGGTATACCCTGAGGCTGGACACTCCATGCCCGCAGAATATCACCAGGTGAAGTACAAGTACATAAGGAACCAGTTTGGACTAGATTAATTACAGGAATTAAGGAATTGTCATCTAGCAATTATTTATTTACATTTAAACCGCAACTAACCAACCGCAAATACTGACCATTACCCTAAAACCAAATAACTTTCAATTATGATCGTAATTCAGTCTTATTTTGTCGCAGTACTCATGTGCGTAATAACCATGCTCTGCTGGGGTTCATGGGCCAATACTCAAAAATTGGCTTCCAAAAAATGGGCTTTCCAGCTCTTCTATTGGGATTACTCTCTTGGAGTTCTGATCCTCTCATTAATCCTGGCCTTTACCATGGGTAGTACCGGAGAGGAAGGAAGAAGTTTTCTGGCCGACCTGGGACAAGCCGACGGAAAAGCCATCGGGTCTGCTTTGTTGGGAGGAGCTGTATTTAATATTGCCAATCTGCTGATTGTGGTGGCTATTAATATTGCTGGTATGGCAGTTGCCTTTCCCATTGGTATCGGTCTGGCCCTGGTGATCGGAGTGATAGTGAACTACGTTGCCACGCCTCTGGGTAATCCGGTGATCCTCTTTGCGGGAGTAGCCCTGGTGGTAATTGCTATTATTATTGATGCCATAGCCTATCGAAAACACAGCGGGGGAGGAATGTCGGCTACCACCAAGGGAATTACAATCTCCATACTGGGAGGTATTTTGATGGGCTTCTTCTACAGGTTTGTGGCCGCCTCCATGGCTACCGATTTTGCCAATCCGGAAGTTGGCAGACTTACTCCATACACAGCCTCTGTAATATTTGCTCTGGGTTTATTGCTCTCAAATTTCGTGTGGAATACCTTCTTCATGTATAAGCCCATATCGGGTGATAGAGCCACATACAGAGACTACTTCAAGAAAGGTGGTACCAAACTGCATATGATCGGAATTCTGGGAGGAATGATCTGGAGCCTGGGAATGAGCTTCAGCATCATTGCATCTGGTCAGGCAGGGTATGCCATCTCTTATGGATTGGGACAGGGAGCCACTCTTATTGCAGCACTCTGGGGGGTCTTTATATGGAAGGAATTTGGAAATGCAGAAGGCTTGAAGGGATTGTTGCTCGCCATGTTCCTCTTTTTCCTGGCCGGATTGGCGCTGATTATAGCTTCCCGCCTGGTTTAGGTAATTATTCTAAATTGAACTGAGAAAATGAAAAAAATACTAGTAGTTGGCAGCTCCAATACAGATCTGATCATTAAAGTGCCTGAGATCCCAAGACCCGGAGAAACTTTGCTGGGTGGGGAGTTTCAGACCTTCCAGGGTGGCAAAGGAGCTAATCAGGCGGTAGCAGCAGCACGTGGAGGCGGGGACGTGGTTTTTATTGCTTCTGTAGGTGGTGATACCTATGGAGAAGAATCAATCAAAGGCTATAAACTGGATAACATCAATACTGAGGATATTAAGATTTGCAAGAAGATTCCGTCTGGTGTTGCCATGATCACCATTTCGGATAGTGGAGAGAATGCCATTACGGTTGCTTCCGGTGCAAATGCAGAGTTGAAGCCTGAGGACCTGGATGAGGCAGAGGAGGCATTTCATGAGGCTGAATATATGTTGGTACAATTGGAAACCCCTCTGGATACTGTTCAGAAGGCAGTGGAAATCAGTGCTGAGTTTGATACGAAAGTGATCCTAAATCCTGCTCCGGCAGCTGAACTACCAGATGAGATTATTTCCCAGGTTGATATCATCACCCCCAATGAGACAGAAGCTGAGCGACTGACCGGGGTAACGGTTTCCAATGAATTGGATGCAGTAAAGGCTGCTGATATCCTGCATAAACGAGGGGTGAAGACTGTAATTATTACCATGGGAGCCATGGGAGCTTTCCTGTCAGATCAAATTACAGGAGTTAAAAACCTTGTTCCTGGATTCAAAGTTGATCCTGTGGATACTACGGCTGCAGGTGATGTTTTCAACGGTCAGCTGGCGGTGGCCCTTGCCGAAGGATTGCCTCTTGAAAATGCCATCCGTCAGGCCAATGCCGCGGCTGCACTGTCGGTGCAGAAACTGGGTGCCCAGAGTTCTATTCCCAGGAGGGAGGAGACGGACTATTTTCTTGAAGAACAGCTAAAAACAGATAATTAAGATTAAGATGAAAGCAAGAATTCACACGCACAAAGGGATTATATTGGCCACATTGATCGTTGGAATGGTTGCAATATCCTGTACTCCAAAAAGTGGAAGTGATGAAAGTGCCAATTACCCCACTGAATTTACCCTCACAAAGGGTGAATTGCTGGATAAAATCAAAGGAGGTTGGGCCGGACAGGTCATCGGGTGTACCTATGGAGGCCCCACCGAATTCAAATACAAGGGGACCATGATTCAGGAGTATATTCCTATTGTATGGGATGAGACCAGAATGGAGTGGTATTATAACCATGCACCGGGATTGTACGACGATATTTACATGGATCTCACCTTTGTGGATATTTTCGAGAAAGAGGGACTGGATGCTCCCGCTTCATCACATGCACATGCTTTTGCCAATGCCGAGTACATGTTATGGCACGCTAATCAGGCAGCCAGGTACAACATCCTGAACGGAATGGAACCACCGGCCTCGGGACACTGGGAAAACAATCCCCATGCAGATGACATAGATTTTCAGATTGAGGCCGATTTTGCAGGTTTGATGAATCCTGGAATGGTGAATTCATCCTCAGAAGTATGCGACCGGGTGGGACATATCATGAACTATGGAGACGGATGGTACGGGGGTGTCTATGTGGCAGCCATGTATTCATTGGCATTCTATTCAGACGATGTGGATTTTGTAGTGAGTGAAGCACTGAAAACTATCCCGGCCCAAAGCCAGTTCTACCAGTGCATTGATGATGTAATTGGCTGGTGTGCTGAGTTTCCCGACGACTGGCAAAGGACATGGTTTGAGGTGGAGAAAAAATGGTCTTCCGATATTGGTTGCCCCGACGGGGTGTTTACCCCCTTTAACATTGATGCCAAAATTAACGCAGCCTACATTGTCATAGGAATGCTGTATGGGGAAGGAGATTTTGGAAAAACCCTGGAAATCAGCACCCGCTGCGGACAGGATTCGGATTGTAATCCTGCAAGCGCAGGCGGAATTGTGGCTACCATGATGGGATATGATGCCATTCCTGACTACTGGAAACAGGGACTCAACAGGGTGGAGGATATGGATTTTAAATACACCACCATTTCGCTCAATGATACTTACGAAATGGGATTCGGTCATGCCATCGAGATGATTCAGCGAAATGGCGGCAAGGCCGAAGGAGAAACCTTAACCATTCCCCTGCAGAAACCCGAAACTGTTGTTTTTGAAAAAGCTTTTGAGGGTCACTATCCGATTCAGAAGATTAACATTCCATGGAACAGCAACAGCCTTACTGCGGAAGGAATCCAGGAGACCAGCATTGATTTCAATGGGAAAGGATTTACCATCGGAGGTGGAGCCTCAAAACTTCATGGGGTAGAAAAAGAACAGGAGCTGATCATTGATGTATATATTGATGGTAAACTATATGAAACGGCCACTTTACCCACCTGGTACCAGTCTAGAAGGCATGAGGTAACCTGGAAATATAACCTTGAGAATGGGGACCATACAGTGAAAATTGTTTGGAAAAACCCCATGAAAGGATACCAGGTGAATGTGCGGAACATGATTGTTTACGGGCCCGATCCGGTTTAGGTAAGAGAGCAATAGCAATTATATGATGACAATGAGACTTAGATCGTAAAAGATGAAAACTATCATCACAGCACTGATTTTTTGCCTCGCTCTCTGGGGATGTTCAAGTCCTGCGGGTAACTCTACCCATCTAAAAAGTGCCGATGTCATTATCTATGGTGGAACAGCGGCAGCCGTTACTGCTGCGGTTCAACTGACAAAAATGGGAAGGTCTGTAATCATGGTTTCACCTGATATTCATCTGGGTGGGCTCACCTCTTCCGGTTTGGGTTATACCGATACCGGGAATAAGGAGGTGATTGGTGGGCTATCCCGGGAGTTTTATCAGCGAATTTATGCCTATTATCAATCTTCCGAAACCTGGAAATGGCAAAAGATGGAAGAGTACGGAAATAAGGGACAGGGAACACCCGCCATGGATGGCGACCAGCGGACCATGTGGATCTTCGAACCCCACATTGCCGAGCAGGTATTTGAGGATTTTGTAAGTGAGTATAAAGTTGAGATCTACCGGAATGAGTGGCTGGACCGCGAAGATGGGGTGAGCGTTGAAAATGGAAAAATTATTGCCATCACCACCCTCAGTGGTCACACCTACGAAGGGAAAGTGTTTATCGATGCCACCTACGAAGGTGATCTAATGGCTTCTGCGGGATTGTCATACCATGTGGGCAGGGAAGCCAGCAGCATATACAACGAAATGTGGAATGGGATTCAGGTAGGTGTTTTGCATCACGGACATCACTTTGGAGAGATGAACATCAGCCCTTACGTTATTCCCGGTGATCCATCCAGTGGTGTATTGCCAAGGATTTCCACGGAAGACCCTGGAGTCAAAGGAGAAGGAGATCAGAAGGTTCAGGCTTATTGCTTTCGCACCTGTCTGACCCGGGTGGCCCAAAACCAGGTGCCTTTTGCCAGGCCCGAAAACTATGATTCCACACAGTATGAACTGCTGGTCAGGGTACTGGATGCCGGATGGAACCAACTGTTCAATAAGTTTGATGCCATTCCAAACCTGAAGACAGATGTAAATAACCATGGTCCCTTCAGTTTTGATAACATCGGGATGAACTATGACTATCCTGAAGCCTCCTATGAGAGGCGGAGGGAGATCATCAGGGAACATGAAAGTTATCAAAAAGGGTTGCTCTGGTTTATAGCCAGCGACCCCCGGATTCCGGATGAGATTCAGGAAGAAATGAGGGCATGGGGCCTGGCCCGGGATGAGTTCCCGGATAACGGAAACTGGCCCCATCAGATCTATGTCAGAGAAGCAAGAAGGATGATCGGGGATTTCGTGATGACCGAAAATGAAATCCAGGGAAGGTCTCCCGTCAACCGTTCCATCGGTATGGGATCCTATACCATGGATTCGCACAACATTCAGCGCTATATCACCCCCGAAGGATATGTACAAAACGAGGGGGATATCGGGGTCCACCCGCATGAACCCTATAAAATTGATCTTGGCACCATCCTTCCCAGAAAAGAGGAGTGTTCCAACCTGCTGGTCCCGGTAGCGGTATCCAGTTCTCACATTGCTTTCGGATCCATTCGTATGGAACCGGTTTTTATGATCCTTGGGCAAAGTGCCGCTACCGTAGCAGCCCTGGCCATAGATGCAGACAAAGCAGTTCAGGAAATTCCATATGCCTTAATCAGGCAGACACTGATTGAAAATGATCAGGTATTAGAACTGGAGTAGACAAAACAGATTTTTTTGTAAATCCATGAAATCAAAAATAAAAACAGCACTATCTGCACTCTTTTGTGTACTGATATTTAGTGCAAGCCTTCCTCTTTTATCCCAATCGACAGACTCCATACTTTATAAGCAGGTGGACTCAACATCGTTGTACATGCATGTGACATACCCTCCATCCATGAATAATGCAAAGCCATTACCCGCCATGGTGTTTTTCTTTGGAGGGGGATGGGTTGGGGGAACCACTGGACATTTTGACCCTCATGCTAAATATTTCTCAGAGAGGGGTTTGATCTGTTTCAGGGTAGATTACCGGGTTAAAAGTAGGCAGGGGACTTCGCCTTTTGAGTCTTTGAAAGATGCAAAATCTGCCATCAGGTTTATTCGGGAACATGCTGAGGATCTCCATGTGGATCCGCAAAGAATTGTGGCCTCAGGGGGATCGGCGGGAGGACATCTTGCTGCTGCCACCGCTCTGGTCACCTCTTTTAATGAGGGAAGCGATCAACTCTCTTATAGTTCTGTACCTAACGCCCTTGTATTATTCAACCCGGTTATCGATAACGGTCCGGGGGGGTATGGATATGAACGAATCGGGGAAGCCTATAAGGATTTCTCCCCACTCCATAACATCCGGGAAGGTGCACCACCAACCATCTTTTTCCTGGGTACCCAGGACAAGCTTATCCCAGTGGAGACAGCACGTTATTACAAAACAGTTATGGAGAAGGTGGGAAGCAGATGTGACCTTTCGCTCTTTGAGGGAGAGGGTCATGGCTTTTTTAATTATGGCAATATTGAAAACTATAAAAAAACAGTCTCAGAAGCCAATCGGTTCCTTATTTCCCTGGGATACCTGACAGAGGAGCCTGTGATAGAAATAGATTAATCACTTAAAGTAGTATTCGATTATGTATAGAAGTGTTCAGATTATTCTGTTAAACCTGCTGTTTTGCACCGCTTGTTTTGCATCGGAACCAGAAAAGCAGGAGCAAAGCGAAGGGAATGGTTCGATGCCAAATATTGTCTGGCTGGTTGCTGAAGACATGAGCCCGGTGATTCCTTCATTTGGTGATTCAACCATTATCACTCCCAACATCAGCCGTTTGGCATCTGAAGGAGTTCGTTTCACCAATGTATTTTCAGTGTCGGGTGTATGCTCTCCCAGCAGGGCAGCTTTGGCAACCGGAATGTATCCAACACGCATAGGTGCCACCCATATGAGAAATTCCGGCCTGGCTAAATTCTTACCTGAAGGAATATTCCCCTATGAAGCTTTGCCTCCGGCAGAGGTCAAAATGCACAGTGAATACCTGAGAAGAATCGGCTATTACTGCACAAATAATCCCAAAGAAGACTACCAGTTTAAAAAGACCCTCACCGCATGGGATGAGAGCTCATCGAACGCACACTGGAGGAATAAGGGACCGGGTCAGCCCTTCTTCGCTATCTTTAATTTCAATGTATGTCACGAGTCAAGAATCTGGGTCAAAGCGGAAGACTCCCTTTGGGTTGATGCAAATCTGGAGGTTCCTATCCCTCCCTATTTACCCAACAACGATGTGGGAAAAAGGGATGTAAGGCGGATGTATTCCAATGTGCTGGAGATGGATCACCAGGTGGGTGAAATACTAAAACAGCTGGAGGAGGACGGTTACCTCGACAACACTATTATTGTCTGGTATTCCGATCACGGGGGACCGCTGCCAAGGCAAAAACGTTTGTTGTATGAATCCGGATTGAAGGTACCTATGATCATCAGGTATCCAGATCAAAAGGGTGCCGGAGAGATCGATGACAGGTTGATCAGTTTTATCGATTTTAAGCCCACACTCCTTTCTATGGCAGGAATTGAACCCCCGGAATACCTGGATGGAAGAGCATTTGCTGGTGAATTTGAGTCGCCCGAAAAGCGAAAATACATCCATGGGGCCGCCGACAGGTTTGATGAAAGAGTAGATAGGATCAGGGCCGTTCGTGACCGGCAGTACAAATACCTGAGGAATTTTATTCCAGACCAGGGGTACTATCTTGCACTGGCTTACAGGGAGCAGATGGCTGTGATGAAGGAGTTGTTAAGGATGAGAGACCAGGGAGAGCTTGATGAATACCAGTCACAGTGGTTTCGCGAGAGCAAACCTGAAGAGGAGCTATTCGACACCTACAAGGACCCTTATGAACTCAACAACCTGGCACTGGATCCTGCTTATAAGGTGAAGCTGGAAGAGCTAAGGGAGGAGTGTGATCGCTGGATGGCCGAGACAAACGATATGGGATTAATTCCAGAGCTTGAGTATATTCAAAGCATCTGGCCCGGAGGTGTTCAACCACAGACCATAGCCCCTGAAATTGAGAAAACAGAGCAGGGATATCGTATAACCTGTAAGACTGAAGGGGCATCCATTGGATATCAGATTCTGTCGGGAAAGGAGACTGCCGGCAAGACCTGGCAGGTTTATACAGGTCCGCTAGAGCTGGGCCGAAAAGAGAAACTGGTGGCAGTGGCGCATCGCATTGGTTACAAGCCCAGTGCCCGGGTTCCCATGGAATAGTAGTCAGCACCTTCACTTAAAAATGCAATATCTTTAATACAAACCAACCATAACCCCATTTCCATGAAATCAAGACGCATCATTCTGCTCAGCCTGCTATTAGTGGCTGCAGTTGCCCTAAGGGCTGAGGTCACAGTCACCTCCTTAAAAACCGATTACAAATCAAATCCCCTGGGGATTGATAACCCTGTTCCCAGGCTCAGTTGGATCATACAATCCGACCTGATGAGCACCATGCAGGAGACCTATGAGATCAGAGCTGCCCTCAGTGAGAAAGATCTGCAAAGAGGGAAGAACCTGTTGTGGGAAACTGGAAAGGTGGCCACATCCCAGAGCATCCATGTGGAGTATGGAGGGTCACCCCTTCAATCCTTTCAGCGCATATACTGGCAGGTACGGGTAAAAGATAACCATGGCAAAGCCAGTAAGTGGAGCGAGGCTGCCTGGTGGGAAACAGGCTTTATGACTGGCACCCAATGGGAAGCTGACTGGATCAGCCCCACCTGGAAGGAGAACATCAAAGAATCCAATCCGTCTCCCTATTTAAGAAAAACATTTAAATTAGACACAGAGATAAAAGAGGCCAGATTGTACATCACCTGCCATGGACTGTACCAGGTGGAGATCAATGGCAAACGGATCGGGGAGCAGGAGTTTACCCCTGGGTGGACCAGCTACGATACACGCCTGCAGTACCAGACCTATGATGTAACGGAAAATCTGCGCCAGGATCTGAATGCACTGGGTATCATTTTGGGGGATGGCTGGTTCAGGGGCAACCTTGGCTGGCAGGAAGGCGGAAATATCTGGGGTACAGAGGTGGCGGCTCTCGCACAATTAAGGGTCACCTATTCCGATGGTTCAACTGAAATCATCTCAACGGACGGGTCCTGGAAGGCTTCAACCGGCCCCATCCTTAAATCGGATATTTATAACGGGGAGGTATACGATGCCACAAAAGAGCTAACAGGCTGGAGCAAGCCTGACTATGACGATTCGGACTGGAAACCGGTCAAAATCGCAGAGATCTCCAAAGAGAAACTGATCGCACCGGAAGGTCCGCCGGTGAAGATCATCAATGAACTGGAATCCCTCTCCATCCAAAAGGTGGGTGATGATTGGATGGTAGACATGGGACAGAATATGGTGGGATGGATCCGCATCAAAGCCAGTGGTAAAAAGGGCGATCAACTTACGCTGAAGCATGCGGAAATCCTTGATAAAGAAGGAAATATGTATTATGAGAATTTGCGTAAGGCCGAATGTACAAATAGCTATGTGCTTAAAGGCGGTGCAGAGGAGACCTTTGAGCCTCACTTTACCTTTCAGGGTTTCAGGTATGTGATGGTTTCCGGTTACCCCGGAACACTTACAGCCGATGATATCAGGGGGATGGTGATCCATTCTGATATGGAACCTTCCGGCTCCTTCACCTGTTCGGATCCATTGATTAATCAACTTCAGCATAACATTGTATGGGGACTCAAAGGGAATTTCCTGGATGTACCCACAGATTGCCCCCAGCGGGATGAGCGTCTGGGTTGGACCGGAGATGCCCAGGTATTTGCTCCGACTGCCTGTTTCAATGTGGATGCTGCCACCTTCTACACCAAGTGGTTGCGAGACCTGGAGGCCGATCAGGATGCAGATGGAAGTATTCCACATGTGATTCCTAATATCCTGGGACATGGTGGAGCTACAGGCTGGGCCGATGCAGGTATTATGATTCCCTGGGCCATGTACCTGGATTACGGGGATGTTTCGGTGCTAAAGAACCAGTATGAAAGCATGAAGAAGTGGATTGGTTATATGAAACAGCGTGCGGGGGAGGATTTGATATGGGAAGGAGATCCACACTTTGGAGATTGGTTATCCTTTGCCTCCAACAGGTCTGACTATATGGGTGCCTATACGAGTAAAGACCTGATTGCCACAGCATACTACGCATACTCTTCTTCCATTGTTGCCAGAGTAGCAAATATCCTGGGTCATGAGCAAGATGCAGCCTATTACACCGGCCTCTCAGAAAAAGTACGACTGGCGTTTAATGACGAATTTGTGACTCCCAACGGACTCCTGGTGGCTCATACACAGACTGCCTATACACTGGCGCTGGCCTTTGATCTGCTGGATAAGGAGACTGCTGAAAAAAGTGCAGTGTACCTGGCCGGAGACGTGGAGGGCTTCGGGCATATTACCACCGGATTCCTGGGAACACCGCTGATCTCTTTAACACTCACTGAAACAGGTAGAAATGACCTGGCTTATGAACTCTTAAACAGGAAAGAGTATCCTTCCTGGCTCTATCCGGTGACCATGGGAGCCACCACCATCTGGGAGCGATGGGATGGGCAGAAACCCGATTCAACATTTCAGAATCCGGGAATGAACTCCTTTAATCACTATGCCTACGGCGCCATTGGGAAATGGATGTACCAGGTGGTGGCCGGAATCGGGATCGACGAGAACATTCCAGGGTATAAGCATATTATTATTAACCCCAGGCCGGGGGGCGGACTGACTTCGGCGAAAGCTACCCACGAAAGTATGTACGGTACCATTGCATCGGGTTGGGTAGTAGACGGAGAGCACCTGACCATGGAGGTGAAGATTCCCGTAAATACCAGTGCGACCATCCATATCCCTGCAGGCGCCAGGGAGATCAAAATCAATGATTCTGACGTGGGTGAATCGGGTTTTGACTTCAAAGAAGTAAACGGGCAGGTGGTTGGAAAAGTCGGTTCGGGAAAGTATACCATAGATTGTAAACTGAACCAATAATATAGTAGCATGAATAAACTGAAAATGATTCCAGTACTGATATTAGTACTGGCCGTAACCTCCTGTAGCAGTGAGGCCACTAAAAACCAGGTTCCAGAAACACCAAATATTCTGTTTATCGCCGTTGATGACCTGAGGCCGGAACTGGGATGTTATGGAGAAGAGATCATTCAGTCCCCAAATATTGACAGACTGGCCGCTGAAGGAACCAGGTTTGATCGTTCCTATTGCAATATTCCGGTATGCGGCGCTTCACGGGCCAGCCTGATGACCGGATTGAGACCAGCCAGGAATCGATTCCTTACCTATTTTACATGGGCAGATGAAGATGCTCCGGGAATCACCACCCTTCCCAAGCATTTTCGCGACAATGGGTATCACACCATTAGCAATGGGAAGATTTTCCACCACGACACGGATGCCAGCGACAGCTGGGATGAGATCTGGCATCCCAAATCAAGCAGCAAATCGTGGCGCGATTATGCACTACCTGAAAATATTGGGGCTGACACATCAGGAACAAAACGGGGTCCTCCTGTGGAAAGGGCTGATTTGGCAGATAACGGTTACAAGGATGGGAAAACTGCTGAGAAAGTGATCCAGGACCTGAAAAAGCTAAAGGATCAGGATAAACCTTTCTTTCTGGCAGCAGGATTTCTCAAACCCCACCTACCTTTTAATGCCCCTGAGAAATACTGGGCCATTTACGATGGGAAGGTTTCACTTCCTGATAATAATTACCCCCCCGAAAATGCTCCTGCTGAGTCTTTGCATACTTTCGGGGAGTTAAGAGCATATGCTGGAATCCCTGAGACGGGACCGGTTTCTGATGAAATGGCACTGGAACTGATTCACGGTTACTATGCCTGCGTCAGTTATACCGATGCGCAGATTGGTCTGATCCTGGATGCACTGGAAGAGCTTGAGCTGGAGGAGAGCACTATTGTGATCCTCTGGGGAGACCATGGCTGGAACCTGAGGGAGCATGGTTTGTGGTGCAAGCATTGTAACTTTGAAACCTCCTTGCACACACCAATGATCGTGAAAGTGCCTGGATCAAAACAGGTGAAATCAATCCGAGAAATTGTTGAGTATGTGGATATATATCCCACTCTCTGTGAACTGGCTGGCTTGGAACTTCCGGAGCACCTGGAAGGAGCCAGTTTCCGCAATCTTCTTTTTGATCCGGAGGCTAAAAGCGATGGCGTGGCCATTTGCCAGTGGTATGCCGGGATAACTACCATCAGGGAGAACTGGTTCTATACTGAATGGGTGAATGATAAAGATCAGGAGTATGCACGCATGCTCTATGACCACCGTATCGACCCTGAAGAGAACTTGAATATTTCAGAGGATCCAATACATGCGGAAACCATCGATGGCCTGAGTACAGAGATGAGACGCAGCAGAGCTGCTGATTATTTCAAATAATTTTTTACAGGTATCGCAGGAGAAGCAAGGGAACGGTGAATACCTAAACTCTGAAATCAACGGCAGCCCGGATCATGGCCAGGTAGTTTTCTGCCGGAACATAGTCAGGGATGCTGTTTCCTGATCCCAGGGCAAATCCACCTGTGTCAAATGTAAGTTCAAGAAGGCTCCTGGCTCTCAGATAGACTTCTTCAGGAGATTTTCGCGCCAGAAAATCCATATCAATACCTCCCATAATGGCAATTCGATCATGCCATGTCCCGTATGCTTCTTCAACGGGGATTATTCCATCCTCAAAACTATGTTTTCCATCCAGTTTTAAGTCGTCTATAACTACATCCATGATCTCCTTCAGGTTACCACAGCTATGAAGGATGGCAGGTTTACCATGCTGGTGGATCACCTCTACGATCTTCCGGATGTAGGGGAACACATACTCCTCCATCATTTCGGGTGGAAACATGGTCTGGGTCTTAAATCCCCAATCATCGTTCACAATACAGGCTCCCACCGAATCCATGGATGCCACAATGGAATAAAACTCCACCAGTCGTTTCCCGATGCCATCAAAAATCTCCTTTGTCAACTCCGGATCCAAGAGGTACATCATACAAAGCTTGTCAAAGCCTACCATATCGGTGGCATTCTCCAAGATTCCACCATTGCTGAATCCCAGTAATTTCATTCCATCGGGGAGATAGCTCTTGAGTTGATGGTAGATATCATAGTTGCCCGAACGGGCATCGGGCCATGGATAGCTTTCAAAGCTCTTCCGGTCGGTGATCATTGCTCCCTGGTTCTGGGAACGGCTCGACAGTGATTCCTGTTCCCCTTTGGGGAAGGAAAGAAGATTGGACTTCCAGGTGTAGACCGGTGCATAGTCGTACCCCAGATTGCAAAAAGCCTCTATGACCATCCTGAAATGATCAATGGAACCAGGTTCCGGATTTCTGTAATGGAGAGCATATTCCCGACAGATCTCCAGGTTCACAATGAATTCGAAAATAACAGGGCGCACTGTAGGTTCTCGCCTTAGCACTTTCAGCAGGAGTTCGAAATCGGGTTGAAAGGGTTTGAATGGCAGATTCATAATTATACAAGATAAAGCTCTGGAAATAAAATTCAAAATCACAGCGCAGAACCTCACAGGTTTGCAGGTAAGCCAGGAGTTTCCCCAGTACTGGGAGTATAATGGAGATCCTGACTGGTCAATTGAAAAAGATTAGTGCTGTTGAAAGAGATCGCATTATGAAACTAAAAAGCCCGGGTAAACATTTTATCTTTATTGTTAAGAATCCAGCAATACACTAAATAGCCCTGACATGAAAAAGTTACTGATCTGTTTATTGATTACCTCCATCATTGCTCCAGTTTTAGCCCAGAACCAGATTTTACCTTTATGGCAGGGAGATCCGCCCAACTACAAAGAGACCGGTGAAGTAACCATATGGGATACTGCCGATATTGTCAGGGTAAGAAATGTGCAGATGCCTGACATTGCAGTTTTCCTACCATCGAAAAAGAATACCACAGGAGAGGCTGTGGTGATCTGTCCGGGAGGAGGTTATGGGATCCTTGCCTATGATTGGGAGGGCAGTGATATTGCACGCTGGCTTAACTCCCAGGGAATTGCTGCATTTGTACTGAAATACCGACTGCCCGGTTCTAAAAGCAATATTGTCCCCCATAAGTCCCCATTGATGGATGCACAACGCGCCATGAGGCTGGTCAGATCCAATGCAGATAAGTGGAATGTAGATCCCGGAAAAATTGGAATCATGGGTTTCTCAGCCGGTGGTCACCTGGCTTCCACACTATCCACCCATTACGATGCTGGTGATCCTGCAAGCTCCGATCCGGTTGAAAAGGAGAGCTGTCGGCCCGACTTTTCCATACTGATGTATCCGGTCATCTCTTTTGCAGACGAGATTACCCACAAGGGATCCAGGGAGGCCTTACTTGGTACCGATCCCGATCCCGACCTGGTTCGGCTTTTCTCCAATGAGCTGCAGGTTACTGCTGATACCCCTCCGGCGATCCTGATCCATTCGGAGGATGATCAGGCGGTTCCTGTGGAAAACAGCCTGGAGTATTACAAGGCACTCAAAGAAAACCAGGTCACTTCAGAACTGCATATCTACCCGTACGGCGGACACGGATACTCACTGGCCATTGGACAGGGGCATCTCTCCACATGGCCCGATCGGGTGATCGAGTGGATCAGATATATAAATCCCTCAAAGTAATGTGACAAACTCAGCGGACCACCGTTATCAATTTATAAGGAATTGCTAATTTTACAGTTACCAGAGCCTCTGCAACTATTGAAGGTGAACAGAGTCTTTAAAGAATGGTTGTTCATCACCATAAAGGTTTAATTTGCAGTTAACACTGACTTAACAGCGCTAACAAATGAGAATAGAAGGAGATATTCCAGGGAGGTTTCAAAAACTTTACACCCATTTAAGAAGCATCAGGATGCCTTATAAGGTCATCTTTTTTATCACAGGGATTGCATCCACTGTGTGGTTCCTTATCCGTGTGGTTCCCAAGCCCTCCCGCGCAGGTTACCCTTGCATGAGGGCAGCAGCCCCCTTTATGTCCAGTTTTGTGATCTATCTGTTGTCCATCACAGGCTCGGCTATGCTATTTAAACGCTCCCGCCTGTTCTTCCACAAAACCCGATACCTAATGGCTGCCGGGGCATTTCTAGGCGCACTTGTCCTATTTGCCTTCTCTTCAAACATCTTCCCGGAGAAACTCAGTGCAGATACCCTGGCTAACACAGGGGCAGATCCATCTGACTTCCCCGCTAACCAGCCCATGGGAGAGGAGCTGGGAATTTTTCCGGGGCGTGTGGTCTGGGAGTGGGATACCGCAGCGACTAACGAGAATTGTACCAATGAGCTCAATTATGAGAATCCTGACCTGGAACCTGATGGGTACCACCTGGCCAAGAACAACAACCAGGATGTGATTAACCGGATGATGGATGATGTGGTAACCAAGCTCACAGGCACCTATGATGTGCAAACTGCCTGGGATAAACTCTTTATTGACTTTAATAACAGGAAAGGACTGGGCGAAGTCAGTTATCAGCACGGTGAGAAGATCTTTATAAAGATCAATCAGGGAGCAGGAGGCTGGCTCAGCAATTCATCTGATCTATCTTTTAAAACAGATAAGGCATGGCAAAGGGTAAAGTACAGCAATTCGGAGACCACGGGGCCCATGGTGATTGCCATATTAGAGCAGCTGGTAAATGTGTATGGAGTGGCCCAGGAGGATATCCTGATTGGAGATCCCAATGCGCACATCTTCAAGGACAACTACGACCAGATGGTAGCGGTTTTCCCCCATGTTAAGTACGTGGACAAGGATCATTCCGATCTGGGAAGAACCCTCATCTCCAAATCCCCCGAGCCTGTCATCGTTTGGTCCGATAAGGGAAGCCTTATAGATCCGGAGGATACTGATCACCTCTGGACCGAGATGGAGAGTGCCAACTACCTGGTCAACCTCTCCACATTAAAGGCTCATGCAAGGGCAGGGGTAACTCTAACTGCAAAAAATCACTTTGGATCTCATACCAATGACCGGGGAGCCTGGCCACTGCATAACGGACTGGTATGCTATGTGGATAATGATGTGCTGGATCCCATCCGAAACGAATATGGCATGTACAGGGTACTCACAGATATCATGGGGCACGAGAAGCTGGGAGGAAATACGGTTCTATTTATTGTAGAAGGTTTGTGGGGAGGTCCTGAAGCAGTCTCCCGACCGGTGAAGTGGAATATGGCACCCTTTAATGGCGACTGGCCCAACTCCATTCTGGCAGCACAGGATGCGGTGGCCCTGGAGTCTGTCTGTTTTGATCTATTAAAAACTGAGTTCAATACACCCCACGATCCTGATCTTGATGATAACGAGCAGGCTCCCGGATTGAACAGGCCCTGGTACGGAGGGGTGGATGACCACCTGCACCAGGCAGCCGATTCCAGGAACTGGCCCGACGGGATCATCTACGATCCGGAAGGAGACGGTACGCCCATGGGGAGCATGGGTGTTCATGAACACTGGAATAACGAAGTGGATATGCAGTATTCCCGGAACCTGGGTTATGATTATGGGATTGAGCTGATCGCTCCAAAATCACTGGTTAGCAATACCATCAATGCCCTGGAAGCAGAGACCATACCAGTTATTGATGGGGATCCTGCAGATGACTGCTGGCTGAACGCACAGTGGTATAACATCGACCAAACCTGGATCAGCTGGGGAGAACAGATCGACTCCTCCGACTTCTTCGGACGGTTTAAGGTGAGCTGGTCAGAAGCAGAGAATCTGGTCTACTACCTGGTGGAAATCACCGATGATGCATTTGTGGATGGATATGTATTTCCGGAAAAGGGATATCACAATTTCGATGTGGTAGAACTCTTCCTGGATGAAGATATGTCCGGTGGAGATCACACCCTGGATGAAAATGCATTTGCTTACCACCTGGTGGCAAATGCGCCAGAAGATGGAGGTTCAGCATCTCTATTTCATGCCTGTGATCTGGGGGCTGATTGGGCCACTATGGATTATGCAAATCACCTTCCTGAACTGACCATCAAAAGGGTTGGGAACAAGTACTATTATGAATTTGCCATAGGTGTTTATGGAGATACCTATAGTCACACCAGTCCTGAAGCCTCCAGAGTGGCACTTACCGGCAATAAGGAGATGGGCATGAGCATGGCCTATTGCGATAATGATACACAGGGAACAGACAGGGATAATTTCTTTGGATCGGTCTGGGTTCCTGAGGAATCGTTTAACGATCACTGGCAGAATGCAGATGGGTTTGGCCGGATCAGGTTAATCAACGATAAAACCAGCTTGAATCATGCGGTTGAAGTAACCGGTCTTATTGAAGATTATGAAATCGTGGAGTTGAATACAGAGCTGGTGGTCCATGACAACCTGCTGGATATATTCACCGATCCTGATGGAGATCCCCTTACTTATACAGTTAACTGCGACCAAACAGAGCTTTCTTTTACAGTGAACGATCAGGTATTGAAGGTCATTGCCAGTGCCTCCTTTGAAGGAGAGGCTCCTGTTGAGGTGGTCGCAACTGATGGTGAATTTGAAGCCTCTGTTTCTCTGATGATCAGTACCCAAATCGTTGGAATTGAGAAGGAGCAGGTAAAGGCGGAACTGATTGCTTATCCCAATCCTTTCACAGACCTGATTCATGTAGATTTAAACCTGGCATCAGGATACTCCGGACCAGTGGCACTTGAGGTGTACGATATGGCCGGTAGAAAATTGGTCACCCATTTTACCACACAATTATCGGGTGGAGAAGGGGCTCTGAATATGGAACTGGGTGAATTACCCTGTGGATATTACATGTTAAAGTTCCAGGCTGGCAGTGAAAATCATACCTTATTAATCAATAGACAATAGTGAAGAGAGCTCCATATATACTTATGTTCTTGCTGATAATGGGTCTATCCTTTACAGCACGTAACCAGGAGTCGCGGCACATGGAATCTTTAACTGATCCTGCTTTTAAAGTAAAAGCCATCTATGTGGACAGTGAAGGAGTAAAGTGGTTCGGGACCAGCAGGGGATTATGCAGATACAATAACCTCACCTGGCGTTACTATACAGATGCAGACTACCTGGTGGGAAACCAGGTAAACGCCCTTATATTTGACGAGACCGATTACGGCAATGAATTGTGGGTTGCCACGTCGGAAGGCATTTCTGTAGTCTTAATTGATACAGACGGGATCACCGGGTCCACCAGTTATACCACCGAGCAAGGATTGATTGATAATGAGGTGTCTCACATGGTTATAGATTCGCGTCATGGAAAGTTTTTTGGATCCGAAGGAGGCATCACACATTTTCACGACGGGACCATGGATTCCATTCTGTTTCCAGACTACTATTTCAGCATGTTTGGCACTCCGGTTCGCAAAATGGATCTCTATGGTGATACCCTTTACATTGCACAGGATGGAGGAATTGGCAGGCTGATCTCGGGCGTGGACGGGATTACAGGTGCCTCCAGGTGGGATGGCGACTATGGAACTTCCCCATTCTCCACTGATATTAAGAGCGTGAAGGTAAAAGGAGAAGAGATCCAGTATTTTGGTACAGAGGTGGGAGTGCAGACTCACACGGATTACTTTGCAAAGGAGGGATGGGATCTCTACTCAACCGATGAAGGACTTGTTCATAATGAGGTGATTTCCATAGCTGAAGATCCTGAAGGAGGAATGTGGTTCGGTACTTTCGGAGGTGTCTCTAATCTGGCCGAAGGAGTATGGACCTCTTATACCACTGAAGATGGATTGCTTAATGACACAGTATATGACATTGGTTTTGACCTGGACGGATCGGTGTGGTTTGGTACTGGGGCAGGAGCATGCAGATTAAAAGATGGGGTCTTCCAGGATTTCATTACAGCTCTTCCTGATCAGATAGCTCCCTCCATGCAGTTCCGGATCATGTACAACAAGCACTCTGCCAACTTGCATATGAGCTATCAGCTGGATTCGCCAGGCCCTATTTCTGTCCGGCTTTACAACCTAAGTGGCATGCTGGTGGGCACATGGCAGGATCTACCGGCCGATGCTGGTGATCATCAGGTGGAGATAGCTTTTCCTCATCATACGGGAAAAGGCCCACAGGAAGGTATTTATGTGATGCAGATGATCCAGGGAGCCCGTGTCTATTCCAGGAAAATGCTCATATTCTATTAAACAACCATATAAATGATGTTTGCCTTATCCAGAGATGTTGGGGCAGGTCATTCATTCGGGAATAAATATTTATTTAATTTGTTTTGCTGAATTAAAAAAATCATCTATTTTTGCGACGCATTTGAATGATGCACGTTCTTAAAAAGAATAACCATAGCCATCAATAGATTACGGTCCGGTAGTTCAGTTTGGTTAGAATGCCGGCCTGTCACGCCGGAGGTCGCGGGTTCGAGTCCCGTCCGGACCGCTTAATCGTTCAAAAACCCTTTAGCTTTCAATAAGTTGGAGGGTTTTTCTTTTTGGGAGGTGCGGTGATAGGTGCTGTTTATTGCTTTATTTAGCAACCGCTGTGAGAATTCTTGACGGGGTGGGTTGCGGAGAATCGACTACCACTATTGAATAATACCCCCTCCAGGATTACTAAAGATTCTTCCGATAAGCTGGGCGCCCATTTTCTCAATTTATTATGTGAGCTACAAGGTCAACTGAAGGTATGGTGTAGGAGCCACTTTCTCCCTTAAGTGGTACTTTGGTTCCCCTGAGATTAGATTGGGGCTGTGGGAGCTTGTAGGAGACTTTCTTTGGAGGTTATTTACTATTAGGATTCAACAACATCAACACTTCCTAGAATCCCCTGCATCCTTTGTCACCACCAGGATTGAGATGTTTCTGAAATATCGTGTAGGAGCCACTTTTACCCCCTCAGTGGGGGTTTGTGTGTCTGGTGGGGAGATCGCCGCTCTACGCTTACACAGCGGTCTCAAAATACACTTATTCTTGATGTAACAGTGTTCAAGAAAGAATTCTTTAATACAGCAAGAAGCAGACAAAGTCTCTCCGTATTGCGGCGGGCCAAACATTATAATGTTATATACAGTTTTACCCCCCTCTTCACACAGCTATTAGATTATGAGGGTATTATTTGAATAGGACAGTAGTGTGGTAGTTATGATAGTGTAAGAATAGTACCGACTATTTTAATCTAATCGGACATTTGCTGTAGAATATAGGATGGGGCTGTTTTAATGCTGTCAAATCCTTATATGTCAACAAAATACTTGACTTATACGTCTCATCTATAGTCTAACCCCAAAAAATCATTTATCATGAAAAAATCAATTAACCTACTTCTAAGCATTTCACTTCTTTCTTGCTTCTCAATAAACCTCCACTCTCAGACCTCAACTGAAGAACTTGACCAGGTAAAACTTGTCAAACAAATAATAGGCACCTGGGAAGTAAGCATAGGTGAGGATAGTATAGTACAAATGACATGTACCCCTATTGGCGAAGGAATACTATGTCAATTTGAATGGAAATCAGATGGCAAGGTTTATGATGAAGGCGTTACCGTAGTTGGTTTTAGCGCCGACCGCAAGACTATAGTTTATACTGGTGTCTGGGAAGATGGTCGGACGACACATGATATTGGGAGATTTGTAACCGAGAAAAAATGGGTATCGGAAAGATTCCCTTCCGATTCGCCAACGCATGCTCATTTTTTAACAGTTCATGAATTTCCCTCACCAACCATGTTTAAATATTCGTGGTATGGAAGAGGCACGAATATTACCTGGGAGCCACTATGGGAAGGTTCATTGACATATTCCAAAATAAAATAGATTTTATTGATTTGCACCTGAAGCCTCAGCCCTTCCGCTGGGAGTTTATTATGCCTGTAGGAAGAATCAATAATCCCTTCTCCTCAAGGTAAAAGTATTTCCTGTAAGTAAGAGGGTAGTTGTTTGCTATCGTTACTCTTCTTCATTGTGACTTTTACAATGACAACTCCGATTTATATTAGTAAGTGACTGATCTAATCCTAATAAGGCACCCTTCAGGTATCACTGTACATCGACTTTCTCCCTCCAGGTAGGGTATCACCTCACTCAGATGAGATATGCTCTATACGCTCATACCTACAGGGGGCCTAAACTAGGATTTAAAAGGGGGTAAGAACTATTAGAGCTTCCTTATGCTCAAGACCTGGCTTTGCTCTCTATCGGGGGTGAAGACCTTTAAGAAGTAAACTCCATAGGTGAAGTTGGAAGTATTTATCTGTACGATATCTCCGGGAAAGACTTCCTTGTGTTGCTCAAGGCTAATCACCCGACCTGTCACATCTTGTATCTCTATCCAAAACTCTTTTGTCCTGTCAATATCAAACTTTACAAATAGGACATCTGCTACCGGGTTTGGATAGGCAGTGATTTGCAAGTTCAACTCTTTTGCACTAATGCCAGTTCCAATGTCAGCAGGTTGTTGGAAGCCTTGAGTGAGGATCATATCTCCTCCTGTTAGAGTGGCAGTGACTAGCTCCCCTAAGGTCCATGAGATGCTCATGGTTTCAGTTTCTGCATATCCTCCTCCTGATGCAAGAACACTTGGTTCTAAGGCAATTTGTGCAAAGCCACAAACTGTAAAGAAAGTAGCAGCTAAGACGACAAAGATTCTCTTTCTCATTGGGACGTCTTTACTCAAAGGTCCAAAAAAGTAGGCTAAGAATCAAATGTCTATAACCAATTCTAAAAGTTTCATGATATACCCCTAAAGGTTCATCTATTTCTTTTGCTTTCTCCAAATACAGTACATAACTTATGTTGGTCCCTCCTCCCGGCTCATGAAGCTATGAATGTTGCTTGGCTCGACGAAATTGGCTTATATTGCCTACACACTAACTATTGTTTAATCTTTCAAGAAACCGCTCAGTACGTCACACGTACGCTGGTGTGAGAGCGAGATAAAATCAGCATATTGCTGGTTTTATTCCCTACTCGATGTGTGCCGAGCTTGCTTGAGGTGAGGGACAAAGCGCCTAAATTCCGCTACGATAGCCTATAATTCCATATTTGTATGGGACCCTATCAAGTTTATTCATATTAGTGGTATGGTAATTGGGAAGGGAGTATACATCAATATGCTCCTTGTTGTTCTTTCCCTGCCCTTCCTGTTTATAAACCCAAAGCTTCATTTCACCATTGGAATCAACGATTATCATGTCACTGCCATTCTTGGCCTCTAAAAGCTGAGTTCCCTCTTCGTTGATCACAAAAAGAGTGGAAAGGACATCCACGTAGGTGGTGGTAGCCTCAAGTTCATTGCTTGATTGGTATTCCACGCAGGTGTAAGCCAGTTCAATCAAACTATCTTCATTGAACACATACATAGAAACGGATTTCAATTCGTCAAAATAGAGGCCCCTGCCCAGGTTCAAAGGAACTGATTTCCAATGCGAATCATCGGAGTGGTATAGAGTTATGGATTTTTGTTCTTTGTCATAAAAGGCATATTTAACCTCTCCGTTGTCCAGCAAGATCGAATGTGTCTTTTTATCAAAACTTCCCTCATAATTGATTTGGGCGTAAACAGAAATTTGAAGTGCCAGGAAAGTAACGATCGTGAGCAGAGCTTTTAATTTCATAACGATAATTATTTAGTTACACTATGTTGTAAACATATATTTTTAGTATTAGGTTCATTTATAGCTACTTCTGAGCGTGTTAATTATTTGTTAATTTTATTACAGGTGAGTTATTTGCTTAACTCTCAACGAATCAGCAGAACCAGGGGGAAAGCTAAAGAGACAAAAACAACACATTGTTTCATCTTCACATTTCGTATAGCCCTTTTACTACCGTTGTTATCCGGTGGCACCTTCGGGTGGTACAAGAAGGTGACGTCCTCCCAAAAAACTGAGTTTATCTCGTATTTGCAATGCATTGCCTTTTTATTAGCAACTTAGTACTGCATGACTGTATTCTCCAACAAATAATTCCTGTGTCTTTTATACTTTTGATGCCAGGATCAATAAGGAGTAGAAATGGAAGCAGACAAAAGCAGGAGCTTAAAAGAAATTGATGTAAAGGATTTGTTTTACGATAAAAATCCGAAACTGGCTCGGTGGATCCCTGGATTCATCTACAGATACTTAAGAAGAGTTGCTCACCAGGATCTTATCAATGAGGTTATTAGGGATTATGGTCATTTGAAAGGATACGATTTCAGCGTGGCTATGATGAAGTTTTTCAATCTGACGATTGAAGTAATAGGAGAAGAAAAGTTGCCTGATGATGGAAGATACATTTTTGCAGCCAACCATCCCTGGGGTGGCTTAGA
>JAOZUK010000373.1 GCA_029938715.1 Bacteroidales bacterium
ATTTGGCCTGAAGATCAAAATTGAGGTAAACTCCTTGAAGGATGTCCGTTCAAGCCTGAGCAGTAGAGTTAATCGAGTACAATTCGACAAGGTGCCACAATGACGAAGACAGGAAAAGATATAAATTATACAGAAAGGGGCATATTGTTAATACCCTATATGTGAAAATTACTGTATTTATTCGGACTTGACTCCGATTAAGTAGTCATCGATTCGTTTGGCTACACGCCTTCCCGATGCAATGGCGGTAACCACCAGGCTGGCTCCATTAGCAGCATCACCTGAAGCAAATACCTTATCCACATTGGTGGCCATTTGTTGATCCACCTGCACATTTTTCCTTAAGTTAAGATCAATGCCTAATTCCTCAAGCAATCCTTCGTGAACAGGATGAACAAATCCCATGGCCAGAAGAATCAAATCAGCTTCTATTTGTTGTTTGGAACCGGGAATTGATTTCATTTTGAAACTGCCATTTTCTTTTCCCCAGGAAATTTCCTCCACTTCTGCATGTGTTACCCTTCGTTGCATTTCGATAAACTGCAGCGTGGAGAGGCTCCATCTCCTTTCACATCCTTCTTCATGGGAGGTGGAAGTTTTTAAAGTTTTTGCAAAATAGGGCCATGGGTTCTCATCTGCTCTTTTTTCCGGGGGTTTTGGCATGATCTCAATCTGAGTCACGCTTTCAGCTCCCTGCCTGATGGCTGTACCCACACAATCTGATCCGGTGTCTCCACCTCCGATAACCAGTACTTTGCGTCCTTCGGCAGTAATCCGGTTATCATAGGCTACGTAGACTCCGTCATTCACCCGGTTCTGCTGGCCCAGGTATTCCATGGCAAAATGGACCCCATCCAGGTTACGCCCCGGTACATCCAGCTCCCTGGGTTGCATAGCCCCAATGGCCAGGCAAACAGCATCGAACTGGTCCATGATTTCCTTTCCTGAAATGTCCTTACCCACCTCAACTCCAGTTTTCATTTCAACTCCTTCTGCAATCATCACCTCAAGCCTGCGATCAATGGTGCGCTTGTTAAGTTTGAAATCCGGGATGCCAAAACGAAGCAGGCCCCCGATTTTTTCATCTTTCTCAAAAAGGGTGACTGAATGTCCTGCTTTATTTAACTGGTCGGCTGCTGCCATTCCGGCAGGTCCGCTTCCAATTACAGCCACTTTTTTTCCTGTTCTCATTTTAGGTGAAACAGGTTTAATATAGCCTTCAAGAAATGCCCGCTCTACAATGGCTACCTCATTTTCCCGTATGGTCACAGGCTGCTCTTCGATATTCAACACACATGAGTGTTCACAGGGGGCCGGACAGATTCTTCCTGTGAATTCAGGGAAATTATTTGTGGAATGCAGCCTGTCGCTGGCTCCTTTCCAGTCGCCCTTATACAACAGGTCATTCCATTCTGGAATCAGGTTGTCCACCGGACAACCCCAGTGGCAAAATGGTATTCCACAGTCCATGCACCTGGATGCCTGTAACATACGGTCTTCAGAGTTCAATACCTGTTCAACCTCGCTATAATCTCCAATGCGTTCATGGATGAGCCTGTTTCCCGCAGGCTTCTTCTTTATCTTTATGAATCCTTTTGGATCTCCCATAGTTCTGAAAATTAAACGTCTCCAATCATTTCCACATCTTTCTCCACCCTTGCCAGTTTCTCCTTGAGCTCTTCGAGCTGAAGTTCCTGCAGCACTTTTTTGTATTCATATGGAATGATTTTAATGAATCGCTCCACATAATCGTCCAGCTGGGTAAGAATTTTCTCCGCTACCGTGCTGCCTGTCAATTCATAATGCCTGGCAATCAGATCCGATAACTCCTTTTTATCATTCAGATCCTCCACCAGTGATAGTTCTACCATTCCCATGTTGCAATAGTAATCGAAGTCACCTTCCTCATCCAGAACGTAAGCCACACCACCGCTCATACCGGCAGCGAAATTCCTTCCGGTTTTACCCAATACAACCACCCGGCCACCGGTCATATACTCACAACAGTGATCACCCACACCTTCAACCACAGCAATGGCTCCACTGTTTCTGACGGCAAATCGTTCACCGGCAACACCCGAAATATAGATTTCACCCTTGGTGGCCCCATAAAGCACTGTATTTCCAATAATGATATTCTTGTCCGATTCGAAAGTGGAACCTGCAGGTGGCACTACAATGATTCGTCCTCCAGCTAATCCTTTACCCAGGTAGTCATTGGTATCTCCTTCCAGGTAAAACTCCACACCTGGCACAAGGAAAGCTCCAAAGCTTTGTCCGGCCGACCCTGCAAATCTTGCCTTTATAGTATCCTCAGGGAGCCCGTCATTTCCATATAGTTTGGCAATGGTACCCGAAAGCATGGCCCCGGTGGTCCGGTCCGTATTCTGAATGGGCATGTGAATGGTTACGGGTTCCTTATTCTCAATGGCAGGTTTGGACTTTTCGATCAGCTGGTGATCAATCACTTTTTCAATTTTATGATGTTGTGATTCAACCTTGTAGAGTGCATTCCGCTGTGCAGCTGGTAAAAAGGCTGTAAGATCACTCAGGTCCAGATTCCTGGTTTTCCAATGAGTAACAGATTCATTCCTGGTGAGCAGATCAGCACGGCCTACAATTTCATCAAAGGATTTGAATCCCAGGTCCGCCATGTATTCCCGTATCTCCTCTGCCACAAAGCGAAAATAGTTTTCCACAAAATCGGCTCTTCCGCGAAAACGTTTTCTGAGTTCCGGATCCTGGGTGGCCACACCCACCGGGCAGGTGTTCAGGTGGCATTTTCGCATCATGACACAGCCCAGCACCACCAGGGCGCTGGTAGCAAATCCAAACTCTTCTGCACCAAGAAGGGCAGAAATAATTACATCGCGTCCTGTTTTTATCTGGCCGTCTGCCTGGAGTACAACCTTTCTCCGAAGGTTATTCATCACCAGGGTCTGCTGGGTCTCTGCAAGTCCGATCTCTAAGGGCAACCCGGCATGTTTGATGGAAGAGGAGGGACTTGCCCCTGTTCCTCCTTCGGCTCCGCTAATGGTAATCAAGTCGGCTGAAGCTTTGGCCACACCTGCTGCAATGGTTCCTACACCGGTTTCTGAAACCAACTTGACCGAAATCTTTGCGCTGGGATTTACATTTTTCAGATCAAAGATCAGTTGGGCCAGGTCCTCAATGGAGTAGATATCGTGATGCG
>JAOZUK010000030.1 GCA_029938715.1 Bacteroidales bacterium
CCTGATGTTTTATACCAGTATGGCACCATTGGTACCATTTATTCAAAACTGGTGAATGGGATTAAGGAACCGAATGTAGCTTTGTTGAATGTGGGCCTGGAAGAGAGCAAGGGAAATCTGGTTGTCAAAAGTGCCTATCAGTTAATGAAAGAGTCATCAAACTATAATTTCATTGGAAATTTTGAAGCCACAGAAATGTTTGTTTCCAACCGGGCAGATGTTCTGGTTACGGATGGATTTGTCGGAAACATGATGTTAAAGCAGGCTGAAGCATTTTATAAGATTATTGTCCTGAAAGGAGTGGGCAATGGTTATTTTGAGATGTTTAATTTTGAAAATTTTGGAGGCCTACCCGTATTGGGTATAAATGCTCCTCTGATTATCGGTCATGGAATTTCCAACGAGATTGCCATAAAAAACATGCTCCTTCATACCTCTGAAGTTGTGGGAGCAGGATTGGTCAACAAGATTAAAGAAGAACTGGACAGATGAGTGAAGTTTCGGCTGGAATAACAGGGATTAATGGTTGGTTGCCCGAATACAGGCTAACCAATGATGAATTGAGTACCATGGTAGAGACCACCGATGAGTGGATCATGCAGCGTATTGGAATTAAGGAGAGAAGGATACTAAAAGAAGGAGCCACTTCAGATATGGGAGCACGGGCTGTTGAGGGATTGCTTAAAAAGACCGGAACAAAACCTGAGGAGATTGATGTTGTAATCTGTGCGACCATAACATCTGATTATCCTTTTCCTGCCACTGCTAATTTAATCAGTGATAAGGTGGGAATGACCAATGCATGGAGTTTTGATATTTCGGCAGCCTGTTCGGGATTTTTATTTGGGTTACAAACCGCGGCCAGCTTCATAAAGTCAGGAACCTATAAGAAGGTAGTTATGGTTGGTGCCGATATGATGTCGGCCATCACTGATTATACCGATCGCACCACCTGTCCCCTTTTTGGAGATGCGGCAGCTGCCGTTCTCGTTGAAGCTGTTGAAGATGGATTTGGGATTAGAGATTCGATTCTTGAAGTAGATGGAAGCGGTGTGAAACACCTTAAAATGAAGTCAGGTGGTTCTCTGAGTCCCCCTTCACATGAAACGGTTGATGCCAGGGAGCATTTTGTATTCCAGGAGGGACAGGCTGTATTTAAGATAGCAGTTTCCAAAATGGCAGATGTCTCTGTGGAGATTATGAAGAAAAATAATGTTGAACCAGAAGAGCTTAACTGGCTGGTTCCTCACCAGGCCAACATGAGAATTATTGAAGCTGTTGCACGGAGAATGGGTATTCCCAGAGAGAAGGTGATGATCAATATTGAGAAATATGGCAACACCACTGCTGCAACTATTCCTCTCTGCCTGTGGGAATGGGAGTCTCAGCTAAAGAAGGGTGACAATATCATTCTGGCCGCTTTTGGAGGTGGTTTTACCTGGGGATCCATCTATCTTAAATGGGCTTATGATGGAAACAAGAATAATGACTAATTTTGCACAAAAAAGAAGCTATGGCAAAAATAGGTGAATCAGAAAATTCCAATAAGATCAATATGATTGGCGTTGGTACAACCATTGAGGGGAGTGTCTCTTCCAGTGAAAACATCAGGTTTGATGGAAATCTGAACGGTAATCTGAATACAAAGGGAAAAGTATTTGTTGGACAGAGCGGAAAGGTTAATGGAGAGATCCGTTGCAAAAATTGCGAAATTGAAGGCGTTGTAGAAGGCAAAGTTATTGTGGAAGAACTATTGTCGCTCCGCTCAATGTCAAAGATATTTGGCGAAATAAAGACTGGAAAGCTGGCCATCGAACCAGGAGCTATCTTTACAGGAAAATGTGATATGGGTGGAAGCAAAGAAACCAACATCGGATCAGCCCCAAAAACCAAAGAGGGACAACCGTAAATCTTCTGGATTAAGCGCCTTTACCCGCTATTCGGGTATGGGATTCCAGATGATCGCGATTATACTTCTTTTTTACTGGGCGGGATCAAAGCTTGACGAAAGGGCCGCCAATGAAAAACCAGTTTACACAGCGATACTGGCTGTATTGGGTGTCTTTGCCGGGCTCTACCTCGTGCTAAAAGACTTTATCATCAAGAAGGATGATTAAACATATCCCATATCTTTGGAAGCTTCTTGTACTTACCTCCTTATTATTACTTCTGGGCATTCTGGTAATTCCGAAAATAGATATTGATCTATCCGTTCAGGCCTATATAATATCACTATTCTCATTCACCTTCATCAATTTCATCACCTTTATGGTGATGTCCCGAGGGTCTCACAAACAGAACCGTGAAGGGATCGTTTATATAATGGGTGGGATTGGCCTGAAATTCATTCTTTATTTAGTTTATATTTTGGTTTTCTGGGGAGTAACAAAAAATCTTTCCAAAGGGTTTATCGTTACATTTTTTGCACTATATTTAATCTTTACTTTTTTCCTGGCAGGAAACCTGCTTAAGATACTAAAGAACAAATAATTACACTGATCGTGAGCGGAAGATTATTAGTAGCTATTACCACTTTTATTATAGGAACTGCCTTTTTAAATACGGGTGCCTGTTTGTATGGACAGGAGGACCATCACGAAGAGCACCTACAGGAGGGGTCAGTGTCCCATTCGCATGAGGGAGAAGAAAGTGGTTCCCACGATGAAGAGTTCAATGCAACTGAATATATCCTGGAGCACATATCTGATTCACACGATTGGCATATCCTGACAAAGAAGGACGGGCATCATGTAAGCGTCCCTCTTCCAGTTATCCTCTATAGCAAGCACTCTGGATTTCATCTATTCTTATCCAGCAAGATAGCCCACGGACACTCCCATGAAGGCTTTCAAATGGGCCATGGCTCTGTCCTGGTTGAAAACAAGAAGGGTGAAGAGGTTGAGAAAAGCCTGAAGGGAAAGATTATAGAGGTGGATGCCCATGGCGAAATGGTTGAGGCAGGTTTGCCCCTGGATTTTTCTATTACCAAGAATGTATTTATGATGCTGCTCTCTGTAATTATTCTGTTGTGGGTATTCCTTAGCCTGGCCAGATCTTACAGGAAAATGGGGATTAGCGAACCCAAAGGATTGGCTGGTTTCATAGAGCCTGTAATCGTATTTATTGAGGAAGATGTGGCCATTCCGAATATTGGTGAAGAGAAGTATGCACGTTTCATGCCCTACTTGCTGACGGTTTTCTTTTTTATCCTGATCAATAACCTGATGGGATTGATTCCATTCTTTCCATTTGGGGCCAACGTAACCGGGAATATTGCCCTTACGATGGTACTGGCACTTTTTACTTTTTTCATTACACAGTTCAGCGCGAACAAGGGACACTGGCAACATATTTTTGCCACTCCGGGGGTCCCCAAACCCATACTCCTGATTATGATCCCTGTGGAGATTATCGGTCTGTTTACCAAGCCATTTGCCCTGATGATCCGTCTGTTTGCAAACATTACTGCAGGACACATCATTGTGTTGAGCCTGATTTCGATGATCTTTATTTTTAAATCTGTTTTCGTAGCCGTTCCCTCGGTTGTGATGGTGCTTTTTATGGATTGCATTGAATTGCTTGTGGCTTTTCTGCAGGCTTATATTTTTACATTATTATCCGCATTATTTATTGGAATGGCGATGCCTGAGCATCACCATGATTAATTGTTCACTTTAATTTATATTTATTATGACTGGTACATTAGCAGCAATTGGAGCAGGACTCGCCGTTATCGGAGCAGGAATTGGAATCGGAAGAATCGGAGGATCGGCAATGGATGCCATTGCGCGTCAGCCGGAGGCCGGAGGAAAAATCCAGACCGCTATGATTATTGCAGCTGCCCTTATTGAAGGTGCCGCCCTGTTTGCCATCGTGGTAGCCATGATGGGTAGCTAGGCAGAAAAATTGAACGGGCCTGTAACGGTTGGTTGCAGGCCTTTCTTTGTAAACAAGAAAACTCGATAACCATGGATTTAGTAACACCGGGAATAGGAATGATCTTCTGGTCAACCCTTTTCTTTCTTATTTTGCTCTTTATTCTGGGTAAGTTTGCCTGGCCTGCCATTCTCACAGCAGTCAAAGCTCGTAATGAAAGCATCAGAAATGCCCTGAATGCGGCAGATAAAGCAAAAGCCGAGATGGCTAAACTGCAGGCAGATAATGAAAAGATCCTGGCTGAAGCAAAAGTTGAAAGGAATGCCATGCTAAAGGAGGCAAAACAGATAAAGGATTCCCTTATAGCCGATGCCAGGGAGAGAGCTGCTGAAGAGGCTGAAAAGCTTGTTCAGAGTGCCAGGGAAGCCATTCAGGCAGAAAAGGCAGCAGCAATAAATGATATGAAGGCCCAATTAGCCATCCTGTCCATAGATATTGCTGAAAAAATATTACGTGTGAAACTGGACGACGTTAAAGAACAGAAGGACCTGGTAGATAAACTGGTAAACGAAGCCGACCTGAATTGATGATTGTATGAACGAGAGCCAGATTTCAGTACGTTATGCAAAAGCACTGTTCCAAAGTGCTGCCGAGAAGCAGATCCTCGATTCTGTTAATAAGGATATGGAATTGCTTTCAGAAACCTGCGAGCTGGATGATTTCCAGTATATGCTTGTATTACCGTCATTGCAACCCAGTCAGAAATATAAGTTTGTCAGTTCGATTTTCGAAAAAAACATGTCAGAGATTTCACTCTCTCTGATCAACCTGGTTATTAAAAATAAGCGGGAAACCTACTTGCCAGGCATAGCCAGAAATTTTAAAGATCTGTATCGCAGGGAAAAAGGAATTCGTTCAGCTGAATTGATTACTGCCGCTGAGGTAGACGATTCGACCATCAAAAGCATCAGGGAGGTGATCAAAAATGCCTTTGATTCTGATGTTGAGCTAACCTCTTCGATGGACAGGGACCTCATTGGTGGATTTGTATTGAAAATTGAAGACCGGCAGTATGATGCCAGTGTGGCCAGCAACCTCCGAAAAATGAAGAAACAATTACTTCAAACCAGTATTGAAAAGAAATAGCATATGTCTCAGATTAAACCTTCCGAAGTTTCGGAAATTCTCAAAAAGCAGATAGAAGGGTTCAAAAGTGATGTTGAACTTGAAGAGGTGGGTAGCGTACTCCAGGTTGGAGATGGTATTGCCCGCATTTATGGATTGAACAATGTACAGGCCAATGAGCTGATTGAATTTGACAGCGGGGTGATGGGTATCGTCCTGAACCTTGAAGAGGATAATGTGGGTGCAGTATTGCTTGGATCATCAGAATTAATTAAAGAGGGAGACTCGGTAAAAAGAACCAATAGGATTGCTTCAATAAATGTGGGAGAGAAGTTGTTGGGTCGGGTAATTAATACCCTGGGAGAGGCCATTGACGGTAAGGGTCCCATCGGAGGGGATATGATAGAGATGCCTCTGGAAAGAAAAGCACCAGGTGTTATTTATCGTCAGCCAGTTAATGAACCCCTTCAAACCGGATTGAAGCCTATTGATGCCATGATTCCCATTGGAAGAGGGCAGCGTGAACTGATTATTGGTGACCGCCAGACCGGGAAGACAGCCATAGCCATCGATACCATTATTAACCAGAAGGAATTTTTTGAGAAAGGGGAACCTGTTTACTGCATCTATGTAGCCATTGGACAAAAAGGATCCACAGTGGCTAATATTCAGAAAACACTGGAGGCCGCAGGGGCCATGGACTATACCGTAATTGTTTCGGCCACCGCATCAGAGCCGGCTGCACTTCAGTTTTATGCCCCCTTTGCAGGCTGCACCATTGGAGAGTATTTCAGGGATACCGGCCGGCCAGCATTGATTATTTATGATGACCTGTCCAAGCAGGCTGTTTCCTATCGTGAAGTCTCACTTCTGCTCAGGCGTCCCCCGGGAAGGGAAGCCTATCCGGGCGATGTATTCTACCTGCATTCACGTCTGTTGGAGCGCGCAGCAAAGATCATTAAGTCTGATGAAATTGCGCAAAAAATGAATGACCTTCCACCACAGCTAAAACCGCTGGTAAAAGGAGGAGGATCCCTTACTGCATTACCTATCATTGAGACCCAGGCTGGTGATGTTTCGGCCTACATTCCTACCAATGTGATCTCCATTACAGATGGACAGATCTTTTTGGAGTCGAACCTGTTTAATGCAGGTGTTCGTCCTGCTATCAATGTGGGAATCTCGGTATCCAGGGTTGGAGGAAATGCTCAGATCAAATCCATGAAGAAGGTGGCCGGAACCTTGAAAATCGATCAGGCCCTCTTCCGTGAGCTTGAGGCTTTCGCCAAATTTGGATCGGACCTGGATGCGGGAACCATGGCCATTCTGGATAAAGGGCGTAAGAATGTGGAGATTCTCAAACAGGGTCAGTATGCACCTTTATCTGTAGAGAAGCAGGCGGCCATTATCTTTTGCGGAACCCAGGGATTGCTAAGAGAGATAGCGGTGGAAAAGGTAAAGGAGTTTGAGGTTGAGTTCCTCGATTATTTGGAACTAAAACATAAAGATACATTGACAGCCCTGGCCCAGGGTAAGTTGTCCGATGAAATCACTAGTGTTCTTAAAAGTGTGGCAAAAGAAATCGTTGAGAAATTAAAATAGCAGTCCCACATGGCAAGTTTAAAGGAGATAAGGGAGCGTAAGGTATCTGTGGCTTCAACCATGCAGATCACCAGTGCAATGAAAATGGTTTCTGCTGCCAAGCTAAAAAAGGCTCAGGATGCCATTGTACAGTTCCGGCCCTATGCCAATAAATTGAAGGAGATCCTGGCCAGTGTAGGTGATAGCTTGAAGGATGATGAGGACAATCAGTACGCCGAGCAAAGGGATAAAGAACGCATCTTACTGGTTTTGATCACCTCCAATCGAGGACTATGTGGCGCTTTCAATTCAAATGCCATTAAGGCTACCATTCAGAGGGCACTTACCCGGTATGACAGCCAGATGATGGCCCGGCAGGTGGATTTTATGGCCATTGGTAAAAAGGGGGCAGAGTTTCTTCGCAAGAAAGGGTATAACGTGATCTTTGATGGCAGTGAAGTATTCGACGATCTTACATTTGACCGTGTAGCCACCATGGCCAATATGGTTATGGGGCTTTTTCTGGATAAGGAGTATGACCATGTGGATGTGATCTACAACCAGTTTAAGAACGCTGGAACTCAAATTCTTACCGAAGAGCAGTTTCTACCTATCCAGGTGGATGAGCTGGCTCAGAATTCAGAAACTGCTACCAACGTGGATTATATTTTTGAACCCACAAAAGAGTATATTGTACAGGAGTTGATCCCAAGATCTCTTAAACTGCAGTTTTATAAAGCGATCCTTGATTCCCACGCTTCAGAGCATGGAGCACGGATGACTGCCATGCATAAGGCTACCGACAATGCCACCGAACTGCTGAAAGAGCTGAGTCTCCAGTTTAATAAGGCACGACAGGCATCCATAACCACGGAGATTCTTGAAATTGTAAGCGGCGCAGAGGCCCTGAGAGGGTAAAGAATCCGCTACCGGCTAATATTCATCCCAGCTTTTGATGGAGATATCCTCCAGGCTCATCTTGCAGATGGCATAGATGAAAGCGGAGGCCAGCCTGGCATTGGTGATGAGTGGAATGTTATAGTCCACTGCCCCTCGCCTGATGCTGTAGTCATTTGATAATTCATGTGACGACAGGTCTTTGGGAATATTTACCACCAGGTCGATTTTTTTGGCCTTCAGGTAATCCAGAACATTGGGTTTCAGATCCTCATCAGGCCAGGCAAGATCGACCGAATCGATGCCATTTAACTTCAGAAATTCATGGGTACCATGGGTGGCAAAAAGATTGTACCCTTTTTCGATGAGCATTCTGCATGAATTCACAAGTTCCACTTTGGAGCGCATTTCTCCGGTGGAAAGTAGAATGTTTTTCTCCGGAATGGTATAGCCCACCGATAACATGGCTTTCAGTATGGCCTCATAGTAGTTGTCTCCGATACATCCCACTTCACCTGTGGACGACATATCCACACCCAGAACCGGATCAGCTTTCTTAAGTCGGGAAAAGGAGAATTGAGGTGCTTTACACCCTATGTAGTCCAGGTCGAAGATCGATTTATGGGGTTTTTCCACAGGCACCTTTAACATGATTTTGGTGGCCTGATCGATGAAGTTCGATTTAAGCACCTTGGAGACAAAGGGCATGCTTCTGGAGGCCCTCAGGTTGCATTCGATCACTTTAATGTCATTGTCTTTGGCCAGAAACTGCATATTAAATGGTCCGGAAATCTCCAGCTCTTCGGCCAGCTGCTTGGCAATTCTTTTAATTCGGCGAACGGTTTCAAAGTAGATTTTTTGGGGAGGAAATACTATAGTTGCATCTCCCGAGTGCACACCGGCAAACTCTACATGCTCGGAAATGGCATAGGAGAAAAGCTCACCTTCTCGAGCCACGGCGTCTATTTCAATCTCCTTGGCCTGCTCGATAAACTCTGAGACTACCACAGGGTATTGCTTTGAGACTCTGGCAGCCAGCGTAAGAAAACCTTCCAATTCTTCACTGTTAGATACCACGTTCATGGCTGCTCCCGATAAGACGTAGGAGGGCCTCACAAGCAAAGGAAAACCTACTACATCCACAAAGGAGTTGATCTCATCCAGACTGCTTAGCTCTTTCCATCTGGGCTGATCGATACCCAGCTGGTCGAGCATCATTGAAAACTTGTGCCTGTTTTCAGCATTGTCAATGGACTCAGGAGCGGTTCCAAGAATGTGAACATTCTGGTTGTGCAACCTCATGGCCAGGTTATTGGGTATCTGTCCTCCCACTGAGACGATCACTCCTTTTGGCGATTCAAGATCATAGATATCCATCACCCGTTCAAAGGATAACTCATCAAAATAGAGCCGGTCGCAAACATCATAGTCCGTGGAGACAGTCTCCGGGTTATAGTTGATCATGATGGATCGATACCCCTCTTCATTCACTGTTTTCAGTGCATTTACACTGCACCAGTCAAATTCCACACTGGATCCGATCCGGTAAGCCCCCGATCCCAAAACAATGACGGAGCGCTGATCGGTAAAAAATTCAACGTCGTGCTCACTTCCGCTGTAAGTTAAGTAGAGGTAGTTGGTCTGGGCCGGGTATTCAGCGGCCAGGGTATCGATCTGTTTGATACTGGGCAGAATGTTTCGCTTTTTCCTGTGTTCCCGTACGGTCATAAGGTTTTCTGATACATCTCCGCTCATCACCAGGCGGGCTACCTGGAAATCACTGAATCCGGCCTTTTTCGACCGAAGCAGCAATTCATCTTCCAACTCATCGAGGGTATCCACGTTCTCCATTTCCAGCTTCAGGTCATAGATATTCTTTAGTTTTACCAGGAACCATTTATCGATTCGGGTCAACTCATGGATTCGGTCGATGGAGTACCCCTCCTGGAAGGCCTTTTCGATGACTATGATCCTCATATCAGTGGGCTCCGAAAGCTCATTGTCTATGTTTTCAATTTCTATTTCGTGGTTGCCCACAAAACCATGCATCCCCTGTCCGATCATTCGAATCCCCTTCTGAATGGCCTCTTCGAAAGTACGGCCGATGGCCATAACCTCTCCCACCGATTTCATACTAGAGTCGATCAGTTTGGAAACGCCCTGAAATTTATTCAAATCCCAACGGGGAATTTTACAGACAATGTAGTCCAGGGCAGGTTCGAAAAAGGCAGAGGTGGTTTTGGTAATGGAATTTCTTAGCTGATGCAAACCAAACCCAAGGGCCAGCTTAGCAGCCACAAATGCCAGCGGATACCCGGTTGCTTTACTGGCCAGTGCCGATGAGCGGGAGAGCCTTGCATTTACCTCAATCACCCTGTAATCTTCAGAGTTGGGATCAAGAGCATATTGCACATTACATTCACCGATAATTCCAATGTGCCTGATGATGTCGATGGATAGTTTTCTAAGCTTGTGATATTCACTGTTGGTAAGAGTTTGAGAAGGGGCTACCACAATGCTTTCACCGGTGTGAATACCCAGGGGATCGAAGTTTTCCATATTACAAACCGTAATGCAATTGTCAAACCTGTCCCTTACTACTTCATATTCCACCTCTTTCCAGCCCTTAAGCGACTCCTCCACCAGGATTTGGGACGAATAGGAGAAGGCCTTATTGGCCAGCTTCTCAAGATCTTTTTTATTATAACAGAACCCACTTCCCTGTCCTCCCAGCGTATAGGCTGCCCGTATGATGATGGGGTACCCCAGTTCCTCTGCTGCCCTGTGTGCGTCTTCCTCGGTGGTAACGGCCATGCTGCGGGCGGTTCTTGCATTGATTTCATCCAGTTTGTCCACGAAAAGTTGGCGGTCTTCGGTATCCATAATGGCCCGAACAGGCGTTCCCAGTACACGCACATCATGCTTTTCAAGCGTCCCTGCTTCATAGAGAGCCACCCCACAATTCAGGGCAGTCTGCCCGCCAAAGGCGAGAAGGATCCCATCAGGTTTCTCCTTTTCAATGACCTTTTCAACAAAATAGGGCGTTACCGGAAGGTAGAAGATCTTATCGGCTATCTCTTCGGAGGTTTGAACTGTGGCAATATTGGGATTGATCAAAATAGTGAAAACACCCTCTTCACGTAGTGCTTTAAGGGCTTGCGAGCCCGAGTAATCAAATTCTCCAGCTTCCCCGATTTTTAATGCTCCCGATCCGAGGATCACCACTTTTTTGATTGAATCGTTCATTTTGATGGCCTAAGTGACAGTTAATTTGTGGATCAGGATGACCCAAATGGGGGTTCCGGAGTCCATATATTCCGGGGTGTAAAAATAGAAAAAAAAGCTGAGAGATTCGCATTAATCTAAAAATAATGTATAAATTTGCATTTCGAATGTATAAATATACAAAGTGAAAAACAGGAACGAAAGATTAATGGAGATCAGGCGGCTTATCGGCAGTCAGAATATCTCCAGCCAGGAGAAGCTAATGAAGCTACTGGGAAAGGAGGGGTTTGAGCTGACCCAGGCCACGTTGTCAAGAGATCTTAAATACCTGAAGGTGGCTAAAATGCCCGATGACAAGGACGGTTATGTTTATATTCTTCCCGATAAGGAGCACGCGGTTGAGGATGTAGAATTTGCCGGACCCGGACTGAATGGTTTAATTTCCATAGACTTTGCTCAGGGACTGGCGATCTTAAAGACCCTGCCGGGACATGCCGCAATGATCGCATACACCATTGATAATCTTGGGGCCTATGAAATTGCGGCCACCATTGCAGGAGACGACACGATTCTGCTGGTTCCCAGAGATGGTGTTACCCGAACCGATGTGGTGAATGTACTTAAACTTAAGATGCCAGGACTGATGCCGGATTTCGTTCAGTAAATACAATTAATTCAGAAGAATAATGAATCACGATATAGAGATTACCATTGCCTCTGCAGCACATCTTAACTATGTGCCGGATATAGAGCAGGCGCTATTGATTGCCTCTCAGCAGAAGGGAACAGGTATTGCCGTTAGAAATAAGGAGTATCTCAATGGAAAAATTGAAGAGGGAAAAGCTGTTATTGCCATTAGCAGCGAGGGAAAATGGGCTGGATTCTGTTATATCGAATCCTGGGGACACAATAAATTCGTAGCCAACAGCGGATTGATAGTCTCCCCCGAGTTCAGGGGAGTTGGATTGGCCATTGAGATTAAAAAGAGGGCATTTGATCTGTCGGCAAAACTCTTTCCGGGTGCCAAGCTGTTTGGATTAACCACCAGCCTGGCAGTGATGAAGATCAATAGCGGACTGGGTTATAAACCAGTGACATTTTCAGAGCTGACAGATGACGATCAGTTCTGGAAAGGCTGTGAAACTTGCCCGTACTACGATATCCTGGTGAGGACTAAACGGGATGATTGTCTTTGCACGGCCATGATTATGGATCCGGTTGAGAAAAAGAGAGTAAATGGCGAGGCGCATAAAGCCGGAGTAAAAGTCAAAATTAACCACACCTGATAACATTCAACATGAAGAAGAAGAGAGTTTTATTGGCCCTGAGCGGGGGACTTGATACATCGTTTTGTGCTATTTACCTGTCCAGGGATAAGAAGATGGAGGTGCATTCCGCCATTGTTAATACCGGAGGATTTGCTGAAGAGGAGCTGGAGCAGATTGGTGCTCATGCAAAAAAATTGGGAGTAGTCACTCATAAGGTGCTGGATGTGACGGCTGATTATTACAACAGGTGTATACGGTATTTGGTTTTTGGAAATGTTTTGAGAAACCGGAGCTATCCGTTGTCCGTAAGTTCTGAGCGCACCTTTCAGGCCATTGCACTGGTAGACTATGCTAAGAAAGAGGGATTTCAATACATAGCCCACGGTTCAACAGCTGCAGGAAATGACCAGGTACGTTTCGATCTGGTGATCCAGGTCCTGGCCCCCGAAATAGAGATTATTACACCCATCAGGGAGTTGAGAATCTCCAGGGAGGATGAAATTGAATACCTCCGGAAAGAGGGTATAGAGTTGAACTGGGAAAAAATGAAGTACTCCATTAACCAGGGCCTCTGGGGTACCAGTGTGGGGGGGAAGGAGACCCTTACCTCTACAGGTGAACTGCCCGATGAGGCCTATCCCACTCCGGTGGAGAAATCAGGCTCGGAAGTGATTACCATTGGATTTGAAGAGGGTGAGCCTGTCAGTCTAAATGGAGAGAAGTTTGAGCCGGTTGTGGTGATCAGTGAACTGGAGAAACTGGCTTCTCCCTGGGGGGTCGGCAGGGATGTTCACGTGGGAGATACCATCATTGGGATTAAGGGTCGGGTCGGTTTTGAAGCCGCTGCTGCCAGGATCATCATCGACGCGCATCTTGCCCTTGAGAAGCATGTGCTTTCCCGCTGGCAGCTCCACTGGAAGGAGCAGATCGGACAGTGGTATGGTATGTTTGTGCATGAGGCCCAATATCTGGAGCCGGTCATGCGCGATCTGGAATCATTTCTGGAATCATCCCAGAAAAATGTGACCGGTGAAGTGGCCATCAGGTTAAGACCCTACAGTTTTACGATAACCGGGGTGGACAGCCCCTTCGACCTAATGAACTCCTCATTTGCCACCTATGGGGAAATGAACCGGGCGTGGACTGCCGAGGAGGTAGATGGATTCACCCGGATACTGGGGAACCAACAGAGAATCTGGTATGCGGTAAATGGAAAAAAGGATTAACAGGATTAAACTGTCATAGCATATGAAAAAAGTAGGAATCATAGGAGCTGGAAATATAGGAATGGCCATTGCCAAAGGGCTGGTCTCTTATAAAAAGATGAAGCATTCGGACATATACCTTTCACGAAAAAAGAGTGAATTGTTGGCCGCGGCCGGAAAAGAAGGATATAGAGTGACGGATAATGGCGCGTTGGTTGAAAAATGCGACTATATCATCCTGGCAGTTCTGCCAGGCCAGGCCAGGGAAGTAATTGAAGAGATCAAACAGTCGCTTGCCAACACCTCAAAAATATTGGTCAGTGTGGTATCGGCTGTGAGTTTAAAAGAACTTGATGAGTGGATCGGAAATGGTGTTAATGTGGTCAGAATTATGCCCAACACAGCAGTGGAATATGGGGCGAGTATGACCTGTATTGCAGGTGAGGATGAAAAGGCGATCAGGCAGATTGAGGAGCTATTTGGACCCATGGGGCAAACCATGGTAATTAAGGAGCACCTGATGCCGGCGGCCACCATATTGGCTGCATGTGGTATCGCATTTTTCCTAAGGTTTATAAGGGCCGTTTCTCAGGGTGGAATTCAAATCGGTTTTCATGCCGAAGAAGCGGGAAAAATTGCAGCGCAGACCGCCCGTGGTGCCGCTGAATTGTTGATGCAGACTGACCATCATCCGGAGACTGAAATTGACCGGGTGACCACCCCCATGGGATGCACCATCTCGGGTCTCAATGAAATGGAGCACTGGGGACTGAGCTCTGCAATGATTAAAGGAATTGTAAAATCTTACTCTGGTATCAGTGATTTGAAATAATGGCCATTAAAGTCCCGTACATAGAATTGTTAATGGAGATGCTGGCCATTCCGGCAGTAAGCAGGAATGAAGATTTGCGTTCAGATTTTCTTGAGAGTTACATGAAAGATGCAGGATTTCCGGTAAGCAGGATTCAAAACAACCTTCTGGTGGGAAGTCCAAAAAGATTGGACTCCAGACCCAGGATTTTACTGAATTCTCACATGGATACGGTTTCACCGGTGGAAGGGTGGGACTTGGATCCCTTTATACCGGTTATGCAAGGAGAGAAGATCACGGGTCTGGGCAGTAACGATGCAGGGGCCTCTGTGGTTACCCTGATGGCCACCTATGGGGAGATGAGAGAGCGACTGGAAAGTTCACTCGATCTGTTGCTCCTTATTAGTGCAGAGGAGGAGGTATCGGGACACAATGGAATCTCTGCAGTGTTGCCGGGACTTGATGATCTGGATGGGGCGATTGTAGGAGAACCCACAGGCATGCTTCCTGCTGTGGCTGAGAGGGGATTGATGGTGATTGATGGGGAGGTAAAGGGAGTGGCAGGACATGCAGCCAGAAAAGAGGGAGAGAATGCCATCTATAAGGCCATAAAGGAGATTGAAAGCATTAAGAAGCTGGAATTTGGGAAAGCATCTGAATGGCTTCCCGAACCCGGGGCCCAGGTCACGCTCATATCGGCAGGTACAAGTCACAATGTGGTTCCGGATGTTTGCCGGTTTGTGGTGGATGTGAGAAGCAATGATAAATATGGAAATGAAGTTTTACTTGAACTGATCAGGGAGGCATGTGCTGCCCAGCTGGTTCCGCGATCTACGAGGCTGAAGCCTTCCGGGCTTCCGGAGAATCATTTTCTGATGAAGGCTATTCACAGAAGCAATCTGGAGCCATTTGGTTCCTCTACCCTGTCGGATATGGCACTGATTCCTTATCCGGCTATAAAAATGGGCCCCGGCGATTCGGCTCGCTCCCATACAGCAGGAGAGTATATAATGAAAAGTGAATTGGACCTGGCAGTTGAACGCTATTGCCGGTTTCTGGACAACCTTAAAGTGTAACCGAACTATGAAATTGTGGGACAAAGAGATATCGACCGAACAACGCATTCTTGCCTTTACCACCGGTAAAGATCCGGTATATGACCTGGAGCTTGCCCCTTACGATGTATTGGGGTCTATGGCTCATACCATCATGCTCTCAAAAGTGGGACTTATAAAAAAGGAGGATGCATCCATACTTGTGGATGAACTGATGCATATTTTTGGCCAGGCACAAAAGGGAGAGTTGGAACTTGGTGAAGGAATAGAAGATATCCATTCGCAGGTGGAGATGATGCTTATCAATAAGCTGGGCGATCTGGGTAAAACCATCCACACAGGGCGGTCCAGAAACGATCAGGTGATGGTTGATATCAAGTTGTTTCTCCGTGAGGAACTCAACCATCTGGTGAACCAGGTGAGGGATCTGGCCCTCATACTTGGAAAGCAGGCACATGCGTACAGTGATGTAATGATGCCAGGGTATACACATATGCAGGTGGCCATGCCCTCTTCCTTTGGTTTGTGGCTTGGTGCCTATGCAGAAGCTCTTGCCGATGACCTTACCTTTATGCAGGGGATCTACAGCGTAGTAAACCAAAATCCGTTGGGATCAGCCGCCGGATTTGGTTCTTCATTTCCTGTGGATAGGGGACTTACCACAAAACTGCTGGCCTTTGAAAATATGCACATTAGTTCGGTCAATGCCCAGATGAACCGGGGAAAGACCGAATGGTATGTGGGCACAGGGATCAGTGCAGTAGCGTCCACCCTGTCGCGTTTGGCTATGGATGCTGTCCTTTTTATGGGTCAGAACTTCAATTTCCTGACATTGCCTTCAGAGCTTACCACAGGATCGTCCATCATGCCCCATAAAAAGAATCCTGATGTGCTCGAACTGATACGGGCAAAGTGTAACCGGTTGACCCAGACTCCCTCCGGGATATCTGCGGTGACAGGAAATCTGATCTCCGGATACCATAGAGATTTTCAGATCCTTAAGGAGATTCTTCATCCAGCACTGGATGAGTTAAGAGAGTGCCTCTCCATGATGCAATATGTAATGGAGCGCATCAAGGTCAACAAAGAGATTCTGGAGGATAAAACCTATCAATACATCTTTTCGGTAGAGGAGGTAAATAAGAAAGTTCAGGAGGGGATCCCATTCAGGGACGCCTACAAAGAGGTGGCTAAAGAAATAGATAAAGGGCGTTACAGGCGGGGCCGGGACCATACCTATACTCACCTTGGAAGTATAGGAAATCCCGGCATTGCAGACATCAAGACGAAACTGGACAAGGCTTATAATGGATTTCGTTTTGTGGAAACCTCGGAAGTAGTAAATGGATTGAGTACCTATTTTGAAAAGTCATGACACACAGAAAATATTTAAAGGATAAGAAAAAGATCGTTGTAAAGGTTGGCACCAGTCTGCTGGCCTACGACAATGGGAAGATTAATTTGCAACGCATGGAAAAGCTAGTGAGAGTGCTGGCAGATCTGCACAACAGTGGAAGGGAAGTGATCTTGGTCTCTTCAGGAGCGGTGGGTATGGGAGTTGGAATGATCGGGCTGGATGAAAAGCCCACCGACCTGGTGAAGAAGCAGGCCCTTGCAGCTATTGGTCAGGTGGGTTTGCTCAGGTTGTATCAAAAATTTTTCGATGAGTATAGCAAGACTGTGGCACAGTTGCTTCTTACCAGAGATGGTATCGAGAATAGCTTAAGAAGAAAAAATGCAAGGAATACTCTTAATGAACTGATTGATATGGGAATTATTCCTGTGGTGAATGAGAACGATACAGTAATTACCGATGAAATCGAATTTGGGGACAACGATACTCTTTCTGCCTGTGTGGCCACATTGATACATGCTGATTTGCTGCTGATTCTGACAAATACTGATGGTGTATTTACAGCAGATCCGCATATCCATCATTCGGCGCAGAAAGTCCCTAAAGTTATGAACGCAAGTGATGATCTAAAGGATATAGATCTGAATGGTTCGTCCAAGTTGGGTTCGGGAGGAATGGCTTCGAAGATCGCTGCGGCAGAATTATGCAGGGAACATAATGTTGATGTGGTTATAGCTGACGGTAGCGACCCTGCCAACATTATGGATGTGCTGGAAGGAAAAGACCTTGGAACCTTTTTTGTGTCTGATGCCACGAATCAATTAGCAAGCTGATTGAAGTATAAAGTATGCAAGTAGAAAGTATAAAGTATGCAAGTAGAAAGTATGCAAGTAGAAAGTATAAAGTGAAAAGTATGGAAGAGTTAATAGAGATAGGGAAGAGGGCGAAGAGCGCCTCGGGGCAGCTGGCCCATTTGAATAGCGAGCAGAAGAATAACATATTAATCAGAGTGGCCGAATTGCTGGAAGAGCAATCGGCTCAGCTTCTGGAGGCCAATGCTCTGGATCTCAAACAGGGAGAGGAGATGGGTTTAAAGGGGGCCATCATGGAGAGGCTTACCTTATCGAAAGAGCGCATCAGTGGAATAGCAGATGGACTCAGGGAGGTGGCTCAGCTGGACGACCCCATTGGGGAGATTGAAGAGATGAAGAAACGCCCAAACGGATTATTGATCGGAAAGAAGAGGGTTCCGCTGGGTGTAGTGGGAGTGATCTATGAATCGAGACCCAATGTGACAGCGGATGTGGCCGGACTATGCATTAAGACCGGGAATGTTTGTGTGCTCAGGGGTGGGAAAGAGGCCTTCCAGTCCAATAATGCCATTGTGAAGATTTTCCATAAGGCCATTGAAGCCATTGGATTGGATCCCCATATGGTACAGCTGGTCCAAAATACCAACAGGGAGAGCGCGGTGGCCATGATGAAACTCAATCAATATCTGGATATCCTAATTCCCAGGGGTGGAGCAGGATTGATTCAGGCAGTGGTTCAGAACAGCACCGTGCCGGTGATAGAAACCGGGGTGGGAAATTGCCATATCTATGTGGATGAAGCAGCTGATCTGGAGAAAGCTGTTTCCATAGTTTATAATGCAAAGACCCATCGACCGGGCGTATGCAATGCAGCAGAGAGTCTACTGGTTCATGAAAATGTGGCTGCTGAAGTATTGCCTTCAATTGGAGAGGCTCTGGCTGAGGGAAATGTGGAGATCCGGGGGGATGAAGTCACCTGCGGGATCATCCCTGAGGCCATTGCTGCAACGGAGGAGGATTGGGGGACCGAATACCTGGACCTGATCATCAGCTCGAAGGTAGTTGGATCGCTGGAGGAGGCTATTGATCACATCAAAAAATACGGCTCCATGCATTCGGAGAGTATTGTAACTGAGAACTACAGTCATGCCCAGTTTTTCCTCGACAGGGTGGATGCTGCAGCGGTCTATGTGAATGCTTCCACCCGTTTTACAGATGGATTTGAATTTGGCTTTGGTGCCGAAATTGGCATCAGTACCCAGAAGCTTCATGCGCGTGGCCCCATGGGCTTAAAGGAGCTCACCACCAATAAGTATATCATTTACGGATCAGGTCAAATCAGGAAGTAGGTATAAAGTGTAAAGTATCAACCCTTTCTACTCTTTTTGATGTTTTCAATAAAAACATCAAAAAGGTAAGCTGTGTCGGTTGGGCCACCCGATGCTTCGGGGTGAAACTGGGTGGAGAAGAAGGGTTTTGAGGTATGCTTCATCCCTTCGTTCGTATTGTCGTTGAGGTTGACAAAGAGGGGTTCCCACCCTTCAGGAAGGGTTTCGTTATCGATGGCAAATCCGTGGTTCTGAGAGGTGATATAGGCCTTATCAGTTCCTACCTCAAGCACAGGTTGGTTATGGCTTCTGTGTCCGTACTTTAGCTTATAGGTGTCGGCTCCTGCTGCCAGGGCCATCAGCTGGTTGCCCAGGCAAATGCCGAAAATGGGGGTGTCATATTGATAGGCGTTTGCGAGATTTTTAATGGTGGCTTCGCACTGTTTGGGGTCGCCAGGACCGTTGGAGATAAAGAGCCCGTCATACTCCTCCTTGCTGATGTCGTGGTCCCAGGGAACCCTGATCACGGTGGTGTCCCGCTCCAGAAGGCATCGGATAATGTTGTATTTTACTCCACAGTCGAAAAGAAGGATTCGGTATTTTCCGTTTCCATACTCAGTTTTTTCATTCACACTTACCTGTGCCACCAGGTTATCCTTGTTGGGATCATAGGTTTTTGGTTCTTTTTCGTCAAATACAATTTTGCCCAGCATCGACCCTTTTTCGCGGAGAATTTTTGTAATACGCCTGGTGTCCACGTCAAAAATACCCGGTATTTGGTTTTGCTTTAACCAGTCACCCAGACTGCGATCGGCATTCCAGTGTGAATACTCAGAGGAGTAGTCGGAAATAATAAGTGCCGAAATATGAAGCTGATCCGATTCAAAAAACTTGAACATGGCATTTTCTGAATCCTCACTGGGTACCCCATAATTACCCACCAGTGGATAGGTGAGGACCAGGAGCTGACCCCTATAGGAAGGGTCGGTGAGGCTTTCGGGATATCCGGTCATGGCCGTATTAAATACCACCTCACCAGCAATGCTACCTTCGTAGCCAAATGATTTTCCGGTAAATGTGGTTCCGTCCTCGAGGATCAGTTTAATTGGTTTGAAATGCATTGGATAATGAATTGTTTTTAGATTCAATTAGGATCAGGTTATTGATTATTTTCTCAGACTGTTCGGGTGTAATTCGCTTGGCAATAATTTTCTTATCCTGGTCGAGTACAAACAACTGAGGATAACTTTGAAGGTTATACGATACCCTGAATTCGTTGCTGTACGGACTCCAGCAATTGACCCAGTCGTACAAGTAATGTTCATTCACAAAATCGACCCACTTCTCTTTCCCTTCTATGGTATTGATCACATGCACAGAGATTACCTCAACTTCTTTGTCTTTTAACCTCGAATAGGCCTCGTACAGGGCGGGGGTTGATTTCTTACAATGGCCGCAATCGGCTTCCCAGAAATAGATGATGGTATACCGTGCCTCCACATCGTATAACAGGAAATCCTGGCCAATGTGTGGATCCTTCTTGATGGTAGTATCCTGTGCAGCCATTTGAAAGTGTTCAGAGGGAACCTTACGCAGGGTAAGGTTAGGAGCTGTCTGTCCAATGAGGGTGGGCTTGTTCTTTTCCAGGTTGTCTTTCAGCTTATTGAGAAATTCGGCACTGCTCCAGGTCGCATCGGGAATATAGTAGTGCTCAGCAATATGAAAATATACCACATCCATTCCCATGAATTTGCTTTCGGCAAAGTGATTGAACAGGGTAATCAACATGTACCTGTAAAGTTCTTCATCTACTTTGGAACCTTCAAGCAGGAAGTCAACCGCTACAATCAATGAATCGGGGTGCTGAGTTACAGCCCGGGAAAGGTAATTCATGATTTTCCCTTCGTAGAGGGGTGTATGCAACAGTCTAACATTAAAGGGATCGAAACTATCAAAGTAGTGCTGCCTGTAGTAATAATACCTGATGGAGTCATCCTCTCTCTTCTGGTCGGTCAAAAGCTCTTCGGGAGGCAAAGGTTCCCGGGTGGCACCTATGAAATCATTGACAAACAGCGAGGCATGTTCGGTTTCAATGCGGTCCATATAGTCTTCCATCTCTTCGTTAATCTCCGCCTGCCTCTCCCTGATCGAGGCTGTATCTGAAGCTGAAGTTGCTTCAGCCAATAAGGATTGCTGGTGCTGAAGTTCTTCTCTTTTTTGCTGAAGGAATACTTTATAATCCTGGAAGATTCGGTTATCGTCCGAATCTGTGAATCTTACTGTACCTGCCAGATCGGAGGTATCGGCAACCAGTGAAAACACCTGCTGATCACCCAGTAACATATCAAAATAGTGGCTCGGGCTATAATAGATCAGGTAGAGTCCGCCAACAAAGGCTTTCTCTCCCTCGAAAATCCCTTTCCCATTTTGATCAAGAACAATGGTATCTTTGGGGACCATCCGGGATGTAAAGTATTCACCCAGGATAACCGTATCTTCCGAGAGGCCCGTCAGTTGAATTTCAATATGATATTTCTGTCCCCATACCGAGCCAGGAAGCAGCAGCATGGTTCCCATAATGAGAGTGAGAAATCCCTTGATCAATGACATTAAATAGTGCTTTTAAAAAACGGTCAAAGTTAACGATTCTATTTTAAAATATATTGTTCAATCTCCATGCCAAACCTGGTCCAAATTGATTAACTTGTTATGGACAATTTGATCTGCATATATTACCCGCAATACCAATGTATACCCTTCTTGAAGCACAGAACCTGGTAGAGAAACATATTCAGAATATCTCCATACCCGATACTCCGACCGAGTTATATGAACCTGTAAAATATGTCCTGTCCATTGGAGGAAAAAGAATCAGACCGGCACTGGTAATTCTTGCCTGTGACCTGTTTGCCGGATCGGTTGATTCGGCGCTGGTTCCTGCTGTGGCCATTGAGGTTTTCCACAATTTCACCCTGTTGCACGACGACATCATGGATCGCTCTGAAGTCAGGCGGGGACAACCCACGGTGCATGTGAAGTACGGCGAAAATGTGGCTATACTTTCGGGTGATGTTATGTCCATTCTGGCCAGTCGTTTAATCAATCATTCACCAGGGGTTGTGCTGAACGTGGTTCATGAAGTTTTTACAAAGACTGCCATGCAGGTTTGTGAAGGGCAGCAGATGGATATGAATTTTGAGGATCTGCTGACCGTTTCTGAAGAGGAGTACATGACCATGATTCAGCTAAAAACAGCAGTTCTTATTGCAGCCAGTCTGAAAATTGGAGCTATTCTCGGAGGTGGTTCCCAAACCGATGCAAATGACCTTTATGATTTTGGATTGAACCTGGGCATGGCATTTCAGCTTCAGGACGATCTGCTTGACACATTTGGAGATCAGCAAACCATCGGAAAAATGCTTGGAACTGATATTGTAGATAATAAAAAGACCTTTCTGATGATCAAAGCGCTGGAGAAGGGTTCTCCCCAACAACGAAAAAACCTCACAGATTGGCTTGCAAAAAGGGATTTTAAGAGAGAAGAGAAGGTGGCTGAGGTAACCGGCATATTTAAGCAGCTGAAGATAAAAGAGATCACTAATCAGCGCATTAAGGTTTTTTATAAGAAATCACTGGAAAGCCTTGCCAAGCTGAACAGGCCGGAGGAACGAAAGGTGGAACTATCAAATTTCGCCTCTTTTCTGATAAATCGCAATAAGTAGTTTACCACATTCTTAACCTGGAAAGCCCGGAGCGGCTTTATCTTCCACTCCCAATTCAAGCATTAAATCCTGTTGATCGTACCTTTGGAGAAGATTCCTCAGCTCTTCAATTTGAAACAGTACCTCATTGATCTCCCGTTGAATGGATGATTTATGACGCGGCTTCATTCCATTGAAGTAGGTGAATTCGTCCACCAGATTTTCATAGTACTCCTTCAGAATGGTGTTCCCCTTCTCCATCTCTCCACACATGTAATATGCCTCGATGATTCCCTCATAATGGATAACCCCACCCTCTCGGTCAGGCAACGTGATTCCTGTAATATACTGGTCAAAAGGTAGCACATGGGAAGGACTTAGATCCATGCAATGATCCAGAACTTCAACTGCCTTATCCTTTTTTCCCTCCTCCAGTAACTTAACAGCCAACCTGGTATGAATGCTTCTGAAGCGGATTACCGACAGGGTTCTAATGGTATAGTAATCGAGCTGAACATCCTTCTCATTCATTCTGCCCCACTGGAATCTGTTTATTAACCGATCATACAGTGTATCAGTGTCTATCCCACCCATTTCAATGAGACTCTTGTATGGAGAGGATATGGGTACCACCCGATAGGCCAACCCTTCGGTACGGTAAAACTCCTCCAAACCCAGTGAGCCATCATATCCACCTGAGGTATAATAGATGGGACGGTTCCATTTGTTGGCCCCATGGATATCGAGCTGACCAAGCGTACCTTTAAGAATCTGGCTGTTTGGTTGCAGCTGAATGTGGATGTTTTTCTCGAGTCTTTGTGCATCTTCAGGTTTGATAGTTCCATTGGAAATCACCCGGGCCGAATCCACCGGCAGAATCAACTTATGAGTGGGAATGTAGTCCACTTTTTGACCGGTCCTCAATGGCAATTTGGTCCTGGGATCGTCACTGGCCACAAATTTAGAGATGTAATCCAGGGTGGCCGATTTTTCATTCTCTCTTACGTAAATGGTATTGCCGGGAACTTTGTCATAGGTCGACTGAGGAATTGCGAAAGGCAGAGGTGCTGAACTATAATTTTGCCATCGTGCCTGATCAATATACCAGTTCATATTGAACAGCATCATGTTTACGATCCGGACATCTTCCCTTACACCTTCCACATCCTGCACAAACCATAGAGGGAATGTATCGTTATCGCCCACGGTGAAGAGTATGGCATTTTTATCACATGAATTGAGATAGTTTCGTGCAATGTCCCTGGCTATGTACCTGCCCGACCGGTCATGGTCATCCCAGTTCTCGATGGCCAGAAGTGTGGGAACAGCCACCAGACTAATTGCCAGCGCTAAAACTGCAGACAGGTTAGCCTTAAGCCTGGCCTGAAAAATATGGTAGATTCCGGCAACGCCAATCCCAATCCAGATGCTAAATGCATAAAATGAGCCCGCATAGGCATAATCACGCTCCCTGGGCTGATAGGGCGTCTGATTCAGGTAGATGACAATGGCCAGTCCCGTGAGAATAAACAGGCTCATCACCACCCAGAAATCTCGAACATTTTTATCAAGCTGAAAAAAGAGACCTACAAGTCCAAGAAGCAGGGGCAGAAAATAGTAGGTATTCCGGGCCCCATGGTTTTTCATGTGATCGGGAAGGATCTTCTGGGGTCCGATCCTGGCCGAATCGAAGGCCTTAATCCCACTGATCCAGTTTCCGTTTAACACATTCCCATGTCCCTGTTTATCATTTTGCTTTCCTGCAAAATTCCACATGAAGTACCTGAAATACATATGCCCGATCTGATAACGGAATAGAAACTCCAGGTTGTCCAGATAACTGGGATTGCCCGGATCGGATATGGTCCCAAACTCTTTGTAGGCCTGCTTGTGGTTTGGATTACGACTATACATCCGGGGAAGCATAACTTTGCTGCCTCTATAGATCACATCTGGCTTATAGTAGGCAATTTCATATTCATTCTTCTCTTTATTCAGTATATGTACCGGCTTTTTATAAATATAGTCTTCCGGTTCGGCATTGTAGAGGTAACCTCTGACCAGGGGCCGGTCTCCGTACTGTTCCCTGTTGAGGTAAGAGAGCAATGCAAATATATTTTCAGGACGGTTTTCATTCATTGGAGGGCCCGCCAGGGACCTGATTACAATCAGGGCATAAGAGGAGTAACCAATAATAATTACCGTAATACCCACAAGAATAGTATTCAGGATCACATTTTTCTTTACAAACTGGGTCCTGTAAATTCCAAAGATCAAGGCTCCCAGAAGCAGTCCCACATAGATCACCACCCCTACATTATAATGCAGACCCACCGTGTTTGTAAAAAACTTCTCTACAATTGTGGCCACTTTGACAAGCCCGGGAATTATTCCATACATGATTGAAACCAGGATGGCCAACGAAATAGCCAGCGCATACACAACTCCCTTTCGGGTAATGGTCTTATTCATTTTAAAATAGTAGACCAGAACAATGGCAGGGATGGTCAGAAGGTTTAAGAGGTGAACACCAATAGATAGCCCCATCAGGTATGCAATCAGTATAATCCACCGGTTGGCTCCTGGCTCATTTGCCACATTCTCCCATTTTAGGATGGCCCAGAAGACCATGGCGGTGAAGAGCGATGAGGTGGCATAAACTTCCCCTTCCACTGCAGAAAACCAGAAGGTATCGGAAAAGGTGTAAGCCATGGCTCCCACAAAGGAACCCCCCAGAACCACCATAAGGTTAGCCCTTGAAGTTTTTTCATCGCCTTCACCCTCCGTCATCAGTTTCTTTAAAAGATGCGAAATGGTCCAGAAAAGGAACATAATGGTAAAGGCACTGGCAAAAGCCGATACTGCATTGATCATCATGGCCACCTTTTCGGTATTGGTGGTGAATAGCGAAAAAATTCGTCCTATGATCAGCCAAAATGGTGCTCCGGGGGGATGCCCCACCTGCAGTTTGTATGAACTGGCTATAAATTCGCCACAATCCCATAAACTGACAGAGGGCTCGAGGGTCATCAGGTAAACAAAAAGGGCAATGGCGAAACTAATCCAACCCCCTATGAGATTTATTTTCTTGAATTGCATGGGATGAAAATATAGGCTTAGCGATTTGACTGGCACGAATTTAACCCTTTTTTTAGGATAGGCATGAAAAAACAAATATTTTGAAATGGTTGACATATATTGAAATGGAATATATATTTGTGGTTCACTAAATCCAAAAGTCATGACCATTAAAGGAATTAGCGATCTGGATCATACCCTCTACACAGATTACCCTGAGTTCGAATTTGAGTATGCAAATAAAAAGGAGCCCAACACCTTACCTCCTGAAAAACAAACCCTTATAGTTGGCCTCGACAAGCGAAAAATGGATGGAGCACCCATTACTTATATTATGGGTTTTGTTGGCCTGCGCATTGATCTGAGGAAAATTGAAGAGGAATTGCAGGGTGTTTGTCGCACCTGTGGATCATCCAAAATGTATGATATCATGTTAAGCGGAGATGTGAGAAAACGTGCTTATGTGTATTTGCGCTCCCGTGGATATAAAGTAAAATTTGCAGAAAACTAACCTCCTATTATATTGCCCATTTACCAAAGGCAGGATGGCGATCATCCTGCTTTTGGTCTTTTCAACCGGACTTGATGCCCAGTTTTATGAGTATGGCCAGGATGCGGGTACCCTGAAGTGGGAACAATTTAAAACCCCCAATTACAAGGTGATTTACCCCAGAGGGCTGGATAGTCTGGCTGGTGCATTTGCCGATCGCCTGGAGTATTTCTACCCCTATCTGGGAAAGCCTCTTGATCATAAGCACAGTTCCATGCCGGTAATCATTCACAATGAATCCAGTTTTTCAAATGGGGTATTTGTATGGGCTCCCAAGCGCCTGGAGATTTTTACCAATCCCGATCCCAATGGTTATCATCAGGACTGGTTGACGCAACTTGCTCTTCATGAAGGCAGGCATGCTTTTCAAATCGATAAATTGAATCAGGGCATTACCCGGGGGCTTTTTTATGTGGGGGGAGAACAAATGGTGGGAGCCATGGCTGTGTTTCTACCTCAATGGTACCTGGAGGGAGATGCGGTGGATGCTGAGACCAGGTTGTCGAATACAGGCAGGGGCAGACAGCCCTCCTTCGAGATGGGAATTAAGGCCCAGTTACTTGAATTGGGCAGGAAGTACTCATTTTCTAAAGCATACCTGGGTTCTTATAAGCATTATATTCCTAACCATTATCAGCTGGGTTACCTGATGCTGCGGCATGGCCGCCGGAAATATGGAGACAAATTCTGGATTGATTTTCAACAGTATGCTGCAAGGAAACCATATATTTTCAATCCCACCTATTTCAGCATGAAACAGTATGGCTACAGGTCAAAACAGCAGTTTTATGAAGAGTCTCTGGAGGAGTACAGGAAACACTGGAGCGAGACTTCTGCACATCGAGTTCTTTCCAACCATCGGGACTGGAATGAAAATCGGGGGAAGCATTTTACAAGTTATACTTTCCCTCATGATATTTCAGGTACCATGTTGTTTACCCTGAAAAGCGGTATTGATCAGATTCCGGAGTTCATATTTCTGGGAAAGAGTGGGGAGGAAAAACGCATTTACAGGCCGGGGTTTCTCAACTCGGGCCGGGTAAGCTTTTCTGGAAGTCATGTGGTCTGGGATGAGTTTGTCCCCGATCGCCGATGGAGTAACCGAAACTATTCTGTTATTCGAAGCCTGGAAATAGCCACAGGAAAGGTAAAGAGCCTGGGACATAAAACCAGGTACTATTCGCCTGCCCTATCCAAAGATGGATCCAGGATTGTAGCCATTGAACAAACAGAAAATCAGAAATTTAACCTGGTAATTCTCCAGATTGACGGTACTGTTCTTGAAACCATTCCTTCGCCCGGGAACCGTTTTTTACAACATCCATCCTGGATGGAGACCGATTCGGCGCTTGTAGTAACTGTGTCGGAAGAATCAGGGAAATCATTATTCAGTTTCACACCGGGCTCAGGGTCTTGGAAAAGGCTTTTCGAATCGGGAGTTGATGATATTTCATACCCGGTAGTAGCTGGCAAACGCATCTATTTCAGTGGCACATTTTCAGGAATCGATAACATCTATTGTCTCGACCTGAAGGACCAATCCACCTACCAGGTTACCTCCACCCGTTTTGGTGCTTTTCATCCCCAGCTCTCAAAAGACGGTTCGGTACTTTACTATTCAAACTATTCGGCTAAAGGGTATGGGGTTGCATCGGTGGAGATCAGCGACGGATTGTGGAAACCCCTCGACCAGGCAGTCGATCATACCGAACAGATTGACTATGACCAGACCGAGGCTGAGATACAGATTGTTGACGGAGCCTCGACTTCCGATACGTCTGTATATGCATCCAGCAAGTATTTCAAGGCTTTACATCTATTCAATTTCCACTCCTGGCTTCCTCTCTATTTCGATTATCTAAACCCCGAATTATCTCTTAATCCCGAACATCTGCCTGTAAGTCCCGGGGTCTCATTAATCTCACAAAACAGGCTTAGTACGGCAGTGAGTCAGTTGGGTTATGAATACAGCAACGGAACCCACATGTTTCACTCGGGCATAAAACTCAAAGGACGTTATCCTGTATTTAACCTTTACTTCGACTATGGAGGTGAACCAAATGTACTCCTGATGGCTGAGGGAGACTCGATTATCTCTTTGCCAAATGATCTCAGGTTTACTGCACAAACTTATGTGCCTCTGAGATTCAATACGGGCAAGTTTCTTTCCATTGTCCAACCAAGAATAGACTATAGCTACCGCAGAGATATACAGTATGATGAAAACCAGGAGAACTACCAGACCGGCGGTCACTATTTGTACTATAGCATTTATGCATCGGCTTACCTCCGGAAGGGAAGAAAAGAAATTCTGCCACGTCTCGGACTGACCACCACCGCCGGATACTATCATGCACCTTTTAGCCAGTTATATGGATCTGTGGCCAGGTGGGGTGTGACCGGTTACCTGCCTGGGATAGTGAAGCATCAGACCCTCAGGTTATCCTTTCAGTACCAAAAGCAATATCCGCTCGACATGTCCCGGCCAGCCTTTATTAACCTAATGTCCCTTCCCAGGGGTTTATATAATATTTATGGCGAAGCCTTAACTAAACTCAGTGCCGACTATGTGTTCCCCATTCTCTATCCCGATCTTGAATTGGGTGGCCTTCTATATCTGAAAAGGATCAGGGGAGGGGTATGGACCGATTATATGGTTGGTTCCAATGTGATTATCAGGGATCCAGATCCCCATTACGAGGATAGAAATTACCAAACGGTTGGTATTGATCTGGTGGCAGACCTGCACCTGCTAAGGATCCAATTTCCTCTTTCGCTGGGTGGCCGGCTAATTTATGAACCTGAAACCGGGAATGTAAGTATGGAAGGGATTTTTTCAATGGACATTAATTAGCTATTCTCCGGAGCTGAATTCGTGTGATACAGTGAAAAACCCGGGGTACTGGACGATCTTCCCCCCAACCAGCAGACTGGGCTTGATCTTCATACTTAAATTGGAGGGCTGATCGCTTGTGCCCACCAGGTTCAATGCAAAATTCATCATGGTCTTGGGATTGTCTCCCTCCATATAATCAATCAGGTCGGCATGAATTTTCAGAGGCACGATGGCAAGTCCTCCCGACGGAGCTACCTCAATTCGCCGGTCCACCAGGCCAGAAGCTACCTCCAAATCGTCTATATAGGCCACCCATTCTATGGAATTCACAGCTGCCGTTGTTGTCCCCGGATTTCTTACTTCCATATTTATGGTAATATCGAAGGGAAGTGTTCCTCTCAATAAGTTTGCTGCAATCAATTGTCCTTCAAGGAATGTGAAATCGGAAAGTGTGCTTCGATCGCTCATTTCAATACCACAAACCGCCGGATCCTGGATTGAATATAGCCTGAATTCACACTTTTTAAGGGCTGTAAGTTCAGAAAGGACCGAACAGCTGTTAAGGAGCAGGAGGAAGATTGGAAAGAAGAGTAGTTTTCTCATTGTATAGGCAAGTATTTGTGTAAAATAGAAAGAAACACTTCCACGTTGTGTAAATGTATATATTTTTGTAGCTGCGTGGATGATATTTTTTCATATGGATGGTCGGGCATCAAGAAGTTCTTCAAAGAGAACCTGGTGGCTATTCTATATACCTTGATTTTTCATCTGGTTATTCTGATTGTTTTTATTTTTGTAAAGGTTGATGGGTTGAAGAATGGTCGGGAGCTGGGAGTTGAACTGGAGTTTGAGGAGAGAACACTGGAAGAGATTATGGCCGAGGAAGTTGAGGATGTGCCGGCCGAATGGATGGAACAGGTTATGCTGCAACGGGAACTCTCAAGCAACCGGGCGGTAAACCTGAATGCCGAGAATGATTTCAGTGAAAATATTTCCACAGATTCCTATGTGCAGGATCTGATGGATCAGATAGAGCAGGCAAGGAATGAGGAAGACAAGGAGAAGCTTGAAGAGTTACAGGCCATCCTGGCAACTGCCGACTATGTACCTCCGGCTGCAGAGGCGGAGGATGATGAAGCTGGTGAGTTCTCGGGGCCTACAACCATTACCTATGAATTTCTGGAGGAACCCAGAAGCAGGGGAAAGGCGATGCTTACCATACCCGTATATCGGTGCCAGGGATCGGGAGTGGTAAGGGTTGAAGTCATGGTGGCTCCAGATGGATCAGTACGTACTGCCCATATTAAAGGATCCATTGAGGGAAACGATAAGGTCTGCTTTGGAGATGCCTCCCTGAAAGCTGCGCTGTCCTCCAGGTTCAGAATAGAGCTAAATAGTCCAGCGAAACACAGGGCGCTTATAACCTATTCATTTGTTGCGCAGTAGAGCTGAATAGCTGGTGGGCTGCCCGGACAATACCTTCAAGATCCTGCTCTAACATGCACTTAAAATGCCTCTTCGGACACTTTTGATATCCTATTTTTGAGCATGGCCGACATTTGAGTCCTGTCACTTCAAATTGCTGGGAAGAGGGATGGGTTCTGAATGGAGTCATGCCAAATTGTGGCACCGTATTGCCCCAGATGGATATAATCTTTTTATTGAAAGCCGCTCCAATATGCATCAATCCAGTATCGTGCGTGATCAGGAGATTCGCTTGTTTTACCAGGGAAGCCGATTGATGAAGGTTATACTGGCCACAGCTGTTGAGGATGGTTTTTTCAGGAAGCGCAGATATGATCTGTTCACCAATGTCACGATCCGATGGACCACCCAGGATAATTACCGGATGCCTGAGTCTGTTACAAAGTTCAATCAGTGATTCAACGGGCAGTTTTTTGGTTTTATGCTGGGCTCCAATGGCCAGACCAATAAATCCATTCCGATATGTTTCAGGCAGTTCCGATGGTTTGATTTCATCCTGCTCTGGGATAAAGTAATCCAATCCACCCCGATCTCTTTTAGAAATAAATGTACGTATGGTATCCAGGTTTCGGTCCACCATATGTTTGTGAGGCATCCGGTCCACTTTCAGGTTCACAAATATCCATTTCTTCCAATTGAGCTTGTGAACCGTAAAATCCATGCGTTTAAGCCCATATTTCAAATGTGCCGACCTTGCATTGTGATGAAGGTCGATGATGTAATCGACCTTGAGGGTTTTCAAATCCCTGATACACTTCTTCATATCTCCATCGAAAGAGTGAATCTGGTCCACAAAGGGATTAGACTCCAGAAGTGATGCAAATGCCGACTTGGTAAGAAAATGAATTTCAGCATCTTCCACCTGATTTTTCAGATGACGCAAAACAGGAGTAGTCAGGATGATGTCACCAATGGAACTAAACCGGACAACGAGGAATCTAACCATTTAAATGAGATCCTTGAAAAAGAAAATCAGTGCCAGCCAGTACTCTGAATTGTCGCTGTTCTCGGCTGATAGCGCACTGGAACCCCTTCCTCCTTCCCCAAGCTGGGGTTCAAAAAGTGTAAGGTGTTGCTCTGAAATACCTGAAGAAAGCTGAGTTACAAATGGAAACTCTGGCTTGCTGGAGGTGATAAAGACAGGTTTGTCAAGATCACTAATGGTCTCCTGGATATTTATACCGGGGAGGAAATATTCACCCGGACTAAGGGCAAGTACAGCTTTAACACTGCTGTTTTCATTGGCCAATTTCAGGCTTATTGAGCCGTTTGCACCACATCCGAGTAGTATTACAGGACTGCCGGATTTTGATTTGATATAATTGATTGCCGCAATCATATCACCCTCCATATCACCTAAACCTCTGTTGCATTTACCCTCCCTGCAGCGTTTGGCAGTTTCATTGGAGACGTTGTTGTTATTTCCGCCGTTCCTGAGATCCACTGCCAGACAGTTGTAATCCATTTTACATAACCGCTGGGCTATGGTCTGGAATTCACCACGGCTCGATTCCTGTTCGTGAAAAAGAAGAATGTAGGGAAGGGTGTCAGAGACGATGTACTCATCTGCTGTAATCTCCAGACCATCGGCAGAGGTAAATGTAACCGTGTTCACCCTCACCACATTGAATGCACTTAGAACAAGAGATATAACAACGATGGTTGCAGTGTAGACAACCTGTCGCCTGAAACTCCTTCGGCTATTATGTTTTAGCTGTTTCGGCAAGCACTATGATTTTATTGTTTTTCACTTCTATGACTCCTCCGTTCACATCAAAAAAGATGGTTTCACCTTTCTGATCGACAATCCTTATTTTTCCCTCATCCAGGGTAGAAATTATAGGGGCATGGTTTTTCAGGATCTCAAAGGAACCCTTTGATCCCGGGACCTGTACCAGATCCACTTCCCCCGTGTATAATTTTTGATCCGGTGCAATGATCTCGAGCAGCATTATTCTTAAGCTTTAGTTTCTGCCAGTATTTTTTTGCCTTTTTCAATGGCTTCCTCAATGTTACCCACCAGGTTGAATGCAGCTTCCGGGTATTCATCCACTTCCCCATCCATGATCATATTGAAACCCTTGATGGACTCTTCAATATTCACAAAAACACCGGGCAGGCCAGTAAACTGCTCGGCCACATGGAAAGGTTGGGAAAGGAATCGGGCTACACGCCTGGCCCGGTGAACCACCAGCTTGTCTTCCTCAGAGAGTTCATCCATACCCAGGATTGCAATAATATCCTGTAATTCGTTGTAACGTTGCAGCAGCACCTTTACTCGCTGTGCGGTATTGTAATGCTCATCACCTAAAATTTCGGCTTTCAGGATCGTGGATGTAGAATCCAGTGGATCAACTGCAGGATAGATACCCAGAGAGGCAATTTTTCTGCTCAGAACGGTGGTGGCGTCCAGGTGTGCAAATGTGGTTGCCGGAGCGGGGTCGGTAAGGTCATCAGCAGGTACATAAATAGCCTGAATAGATGTAATAGATCCACGCTTGGTGGAGCTGATCCTCTCTTGCATAACTCCCATTTCAGTGGCCAGGGTGGGTTGGTATCCTACAGCAGATGGCATACGTCCCAGCAGGGCTGAGACCTCAGAGCCGGCCTGTGTGAATCGGAATATATTGTCAACGAAGAAAAGTATATCTTTTCCTCCTGACTTCTCATCCCCATCGCGGAAAGATTCGGCAATCGTTAGACCCGACAGGGCAACAGTAGCACGAGCTCCGGGAGGTTCGTTCATCTGACCAAATACCAGCGTAGCCTGAGATTGATCCAGCTGCTCACGATCAACTAAATCAAGATCCCAACCACCTTCTTCCATGTTTTTTTCAAATGCTTCACCGTACTTGATTACGCCCGATTCAATCATCTCTCTGAGCAAATCGTTTCCTTCACGGGTCCTCTCTCCAACGCCTGCAAAAACAGAGGTTCCTTCATATTTCTTGGCAATGTTATTGATCAACTCCATGATGATTACTGTCTTCCCAACACCGGCACCACCAAAAAGTCCAATCTTACCTCCTTTGGAATAGGGTTCGAGCAGGTCAATTACTTTAATACCTGTGAAGAGTACTTCAGATTCTGTGGATAGACTATCATAGGAGGGAGGATGATTGTGTACCTGATATCCACCACTTTTATCTACTGGTCCAATTCCATCAATGGCTTCACCCACCACATTTAACAAACGTCCTTTTACGGTATCTCCTTTGGGCATGGTAATGGGATTTCCGGTGGCGACGACCTTCATGCCACGCTGAAGTCCGTCTGTGGAATCCATTGAAACGGTTCTTACAGTATGTTCCCCAATATGCTGTTGACACTCAATAATCAGAATCTGCCCATCGGGCCTTTCAATCTCAAGTGCTTCATAAATACTGGGGAGGTCCTCCCCGGCATCTTCAAAACTTACGTCAATTACAGGACCAATTACCTGAATAATCTTCCCAACTATTTTTGCCATTAGAGTGATAATTTATGCTTTAAAATCGTTTTTGTTAAGGAAACACAAATTTAGCACTTTTTTATCGCCAACAAGATAAAATAGACATAAAGTCAAATGTCTTAAAGTCGTAAGGACACAAGTCGTTGAGCCGAGTGCAATATGTAAAAAGTAAAAAGTAGCAAGTATGAAACTATTCGGCCCGTAAAACGTAGAAATACTATTGGTGCCACGAATAGTTACATGTGAGAAAAATCAGATCAGTTAAATACCTCTTAGCGGTACTCATTACTGTACTGGTGTTTGGAGTGGATTCCATCTGTCAGGTACATCGCATCAGTGCTGGATTTAACTTTGCTTCGGGAGCTGAGTTCAACCATGGGGAGACCGGGAATCCAGGATTGACTGTTAAAACATGGATCGCAGTTAATAAGCCAAGTACGCTTCATATCGTACCTTCTTTAACTGCTTACAACCGATACAAATTGGAAACGGGTTACTCCATACTGACAAACTATATGTTCCAGGGTGATCTGGATCTTCAGTATACTTTTTTTCAGGAGGGTACTGTAAAAGCAGTGGCTTTGGGGGGTGGTAACATCACTTATTTGAGTTCCTATTACCAACCCCTTGGAGAAAATGCAAATAAGACTATAACCGATGAGACAGAATATGCATTTGGAGGAAATATCGGAGCCGGACTTGAGTTGAAAATGGCACCCAAATGGGATTTTAATATTTCAGCGAAATACCTGTTTTCAAAATACCCACAATTCATCATTACAGCGCAGGCTGTCTACTTTTTTAAAGTGAGACGCAAGGCATACAGGAGATGATTTTTTTTTATCTTTAGTCACTATATATTGAGTATTAACCAGTTTCAGAATTAAACTAATATGGCAAGCTTAAGCTTTTTACTTGGAATGGTACCCGGTACCGAAAAGGTAGAAACAGCAGATGACCAGCTAAGAGCTGATTTGCAATCTTATAGAGACTATGAGAATTCAGATGAATTAAAGCATTACCTGGAACTTCAGAAGGAAGTCAAATCAAGTAATTTCGCCCTTCGTAAGAAAAAAATACTCAAGGCAAAGTATAAAGCGTCAGAAGAGTTCAGAAAGGAGGTGCGCTACAACAAACTTATGAAGCGTTTAAAAGGGGATGATAAACCGGATGAGGTTAAGCAGCTGGAAGATTATCTCCATTCGGAGGAATTTATCAGGCAGAAGCAGTTTCTGACCATGAAACCCACCGAAAGGTATGAGACCACTGAAGAGTATCAGAAAGAGACCGAATACCAGACCTTAAAAAAATCTGAAAAGGTGATCTGGTATTTCAAAACTAAGAAGAAGTTCCCATTTAAGGAGTTGGAAAGGTGGAAACTCACCTTCGAAGAGAATTTTAATACAGGTCAGCTCGACAGAGAGAAATGGATGACCCGGTATTTATGGGGCGATAAAACCATGGATAGTTCGTTTGTACTGGAGGATGATAAAAGCTTTATCACAGACGGAGATAACATCGAGTTTTATGATAAGAAGGCCAGGCTTGTTACCAAAGCAGCCAAAATTGAAGGACTGGCCTGGAGGGCTGAACAGGGATTTGTCCTACAGAATTTTGATTACACATCAGGATTAATCAGCACCTCAAAAAGCTTCAGGCAGAAGTATGGGGTCTTCAAAGCCAAAGTAAAAATGGCCGGTGGATCCGTGGCTCAGTCTTTCTGGATGAATTCGGAAACCATGCTTCCACATGTGGATGTGGCCAGGTTCGAAAGCGGAAAGCTTTATGCAAATTATTTCTGGGGAAAGGGAGGCTCACCTCAAAAATCTCTATCAAAAACCAACGGTGCCAAGTATGCCGATGAGTATTTCATCTTCACCCTGGAGTGGTCACCCAATAAATTGGTATGGAAAATTAACAATAAGGTATTCAAAACCCAGACTTCGGGCATTCCCCAGGAAGAGATGTGCATAAACTTCTCATCTAACCTCAAAGAGGGTGCCTCAGAAAGCGGACTGCCCTCTGCCATGGAGATTGATTGGATCAGGGTTTACAAACTCAAAAATTAGGATTTTTGAGTTTGTAAA
>JAOZUK010000374.1:0-1323 GCA_029938715.1 Bacteroidales bacterium
CGCAGAATTTCCAATCTAAAATTGCAGGTAGTTACTTCGAAAATGGATGTGGCTGTTTATGTATTGATTCTCCTCCAGGTATTATCGGGATTGTGGATAGCGTATTTCAACCGATGGGGTTCGGCCTGGTTTGCCATTTCACTGGCACCCTATTTGAAATCTCTATTCTTGCTAAACCCAAGTTTTGAAGCACTTGCAGCCATGCCCTTAAGTATCAAACTTCATGTTGCTTCAGCTTTTGTTTTTATTGGGATGGTCCCATTTACCCGATTAATGCACTTTTTGGTATTTCCATTTACCTACATCACCCGCGCTTATCAATATGTAATCTGGAACTGGGACAGGAAAACACGGCGAAACTCATCCGCAATGAACAGAGGGGTGAAAGCACAGAATAATTAGAAGCTGAAATTAGTCACCCTAAACCTAAGAAATCAAGCATTAACAGACGGATTTTCATAAAGTATACAGCTTCCGCAATTCCCCTATCGGCACTTTATTTAAACGGGTGTAATCTCTTTACAAATGCGGCTAAATCAGAGAAAATTACACGAATCGAAGTAGTTAATTATAAGGGTCCCCTTGACCGTGATCTGGAATTTTCAACTATTTGGGAAAAGCTCTATCCAAATAAACCACTGGATGTTTATGAAAAAGGGATTGATCCTTTAAGCGGAAAAGGCATTTGGGGGACTACACGTGGTGGTCGTCATTCTTCAACGGGTTTAGTTATAATGTGCCTTAGTGCAGTCGATAATGCTTTGTGGGATCTGCGTGGCAAGATACTTGGTAAACCAGTCTATGATATAATCGGTAACGTCAATCGGGAGCAATTAGAGGTTTATTCCCGTGTGGGTGAAGGTAAGGATTTGAAGGAAGCCGTACTCAAGTTCGATAACCACAGCATGCGATTTGGTACAAAAATACCCGGGAGTAAAAGTTGTTCCTCGTTGCGATAATTTTATGACAAATGTTCAATGCGTAGCCTCGCAACCAGAATTACTATGTCCGATGGTTGAATACAATGATGGTCAGACGGATAGAAAAATGAGTTTCCGCACAAGGATACTAAGGTCCGAATCTGAGATATTAAAAACGCCGAATGAACCCGGGTTGGGTCCTGATCTTGATCATACGAAAATTGAACGGATTGACCTGTGATTCATGAAATAACATTTTGCATCTATCAATACTTATTCATCACCTATTCCGAGGGAGCAGACGTGCTGCTGTCTTCTAAAGGCAAATTCCTGTATTCTAATTTTGCCTTTCCAAAGAGACGAGCAAACATGTGACGTTCGACCTTCATGAGGAATTTGAATT
>JAOZUK010000374.1:1423-3177 GCA_029938715.1 Bacteroidales bacterium
TTGAATTCTTAAGTAAGCGGTGAGTTATAATAACATCTTCTCCAGAAATCTTTTGAATGTCCCGGACTTTCGTAAATGCTGCTTCACCAGAGTGTAAAATCGCCTTAATTTTGAGTTGGCCCACATTGTTACATGCGTCGCAAATGCAATACCCACACTCTCTTAACAGATAAGCTTCGCGTTTGTGAAAGGCCAGCAAGTATTTTTCAAGCTGCAGGTAAATGTTATCAGCTAAATCAGGTGATCCATCGTCTAAAGCATACAGACTAATCGCATCACCTAAAATCTCGTGGGCTACAACAGGAAATTCAACCTCGTCAAGCATGCTTTCCATGAGTTCACCAATGATCTTTTCAGCATGCAGAAGCGACATCTTGTGTAACCGAATAAAATTTGTGTATCCGCTAATATCGACCAGAATAATAAATATTGGCTTAATACCCATCAGATTGTTGCTGTTAGTTCCACAGAGTTACTTCTTAATAACAAATGAATTGGTTGTGAGGTTCATTTGCCCCAAAATGGCACTCGCGAATCTGAAATGTTAAAATGAAGTTATATCTTAAATAACTGGCCACAAGACAATAACAAACAATTAAGAATGGGGAACAGATCTATTGGGATTGGGCTGATGGAAAGGCTGGAATGATAGATATTCGTGATGTGGCAGATAGTGCCCTGGGGGCCTTAACGGGAAAAGCAGAACAAGGAAAAGAGTATATGTCAAATAGCTGTGCCACACGAGGCCTCAAAAGAATCGATGAGGGGTATGGGATTCCCTGAATTCATTGTAGATGGATACGTGGAACTCAGCCAAGGTTTTTCTCAAGGATTTGCTGATAGAACAAATAGCAATGTGAAAGTACTTTCAGGCCATCCGGCCAGGTCCATTGATGTTTTTACCAATGACTTCCAATCATTTTTCCAGGGTTGATATCTTGAAATCACAAATTGTGACTTCAAATGGAATCAATATTGATCTCTGTAAAATAACCTGTTGCATTATGCCCTGAAACAATTTGCGGAATACCATTTTTAACATCAATGGCTGGTCGATGGGTGTGTCCGGCAAGAACAGTTAGAAGGTTTGGGGCTCTAAAAACCTGGTCATGGAAATCAAAAGTAACTTTTGTATGTCCCCCTTTTCGCCATGTTTCGCGGCGTTCGACTTCATAGCCTTTATCGCTTTTCTCTCCCCAATCAGGATTTGCACATCCATAGCCCATTGTGCGTCCTGGTATATAAAGTGGAATGTGCATCAATAGAATTATTGGGATATCAAGTTCTGCTTGCTTTTTGAAAAAAGTCAGTTGCTCCGGTAAAATCTCATAAGTGGAATTATCGATACAAACAAAACGAATGCCATTAAAATCGTAGCTGGCATATAATGGGTTATTTCCCTGGTACATTGGATAAAGATGCTTGTTTGCCCAGGTTTCACGAAGATCATGTGAACTTCCTGACATCCCTTCGTAATGCCAATCGTGGTTACCTGCCACGTAGGCAAAGGAGATTCCGGTATTGTCTAACTTTTGAAATGCCCATTCAATGGCAGCTTGCGAAGGAAAACTGAAAATATCTCCGGTGAGTAACAAAAAGTCTATATCCTGCTCTTTGGCTACTTGCAAGGTTTGCTCAAAACTCTCTTTCGTAGAATACTGTTCACCTGTTTGAAAATGGCTGTTACTTTTATATGCGCCAGCCATTCTTTTGCTAAACTGTTGATATTTTACACCTCGCTCATCATCTATTGA
>JAOZUK010000004.1 GCA_029938715.1 Bacteroidales bacterium
AGAAGGAGATGAAGGAGATAGCCGACGAACTGGGGATTGAGTTTGAGATGGGGTTGAGTTAGTCTTTAAAGCACCAAACGCTATAGTTACTCCGGCCAGTGCTGATATCGACACAAAGAAGAAAGTCTCTGATTAAATGGCTAAAAACCAAACACCTCTTCAATAGTCAGCCCAAACTCCTGTGCAATGTCATATGCCAGTTTCAGGGAGGGATTGTATTTGTTCCTCTCCAGGAATACAATGGTCTCCCGCCTCACTCCTACTTTACGTGCCAGATCCGATTGAGTAAGATTGTCTCTGGCCCGCAACTCCTTGATCCGATTAGTCATGTGAGCGCCTGATGTAGTTATGGTAAACCCAGCTTAGCGCATAAATCAGAGCCATTCCAAGGATTCCGGCACCAATGAGAGTGCTTCGTTCCAATTCAATGCGCTCTTCAAAAAACATAAATGCCAGCCACATATATATGGATACATAGTAGGATGTAGCGGCACCCTTCCGCAGAATCTTCTTAGACATTTCATCCTCTGCCGGGAGGTTGTTCTTTGCAGCGGTCCACCTTCTATATATGACCATAGCTGCAAAAACCAGGATCACCAGCTGTATGGATATCATTGGGATGGCTTTGCCATTGATGGAGCTTTCAGAATTGAGCATCCATACGACTATGATTGCCAGAACCAGAACCGCCAGGACGACTATAATAATTGATCTTTTCATAACATAAAAATATTTTGTTATATAATTCTAACACAATGTTAGGTATTTCTAACAACTCACGCAAATTAATTTAGAAAAAACTGATGAAAGCAAATATGCTGTAGGCACCTTTTTTTATGCAACAAATATTCAATAATCTGAACGTTTTGAGGTGGAATAAATTTCACCCTCAGTTTAACTTGATCTTTGCAATTTAATGTGCCAGCTATTAACAAATATACAGATAAGTATGGACTATGAGCTCCAGGGTAATCCGGAATACCTTGTTTCAAGCACATTGGAAAAGGTCGGTAATTGCCAGGTGAATTGTAGTAGCAACAGCATCTGTGGCATCATTGATCACTGTGGAGTCTATGTGATCGGCGAAAAATAAAGCTCCAATCCAATAGGCTGCTAAAGGGTCTTCTCTGAGTTCAAAAGAGAGGACCTTTTTTCTCGCAACAAATGTCGTTAGAATTGACCAATCTGTGGTAGAATCCCACCCCCCCGCAAGGTAATTTTACTCTTAACCTTAACTACAGATACAGTATGACCACCTAATCTTCCTAGTGTTAACTATTAAAATTGAAAATTATGAAAGCAAAATGGATTAATTTAATAAGTGGCAGTCCTGTTCCATTGATCATGGCTGCTATATTGATGTCGGTGAGCCTGGGCTGTACAAAAGATGACCCTGAGATCTATCAGGATCGGCCCGAACCCTATACCATGTCTCAGGTATCCGGAAATATTCTGAATGCAACCTTCCATATTCAACCTGATGGGACAAATGTGGAGCTCTTTGGAGGGATTCTTTCCCTCGAATTCCCGTCAGGAATGGTATCAGAACCTACCCTTATATCCGTTACATCATTTCCTATAGATCATCTTGATATGGAAGGAATCAATGTGATGAACCGGGGTGTATCAATCTCTTACAGCGCAAATCAGGATGGGTTTGGCGCCATTGCATACATCATATTCCAATATGACCTTTCAGAATTTAAGAGTAATCTTAAAGGAGCTGAAACTAACTTGACCATTTACAGAGTCAGTGAGAATATATATGCCTACAACAGGATAGCTCCCATAGGCCCCTGTTGTGTCAATAGTGATTGTGAACAGGTGAGAGGATGCATAAGCGATGGAGGACTTTTTGTGGTTGGAGAAAGGTAGTTTAGGGTGGTTATCGCTGTTTCTCCCCGGGAAGGCTGTCCTACGCATAGGCAGCCTTCCTTTTTTATTTTCAGTCATTTGAACGGATTGTGACAGAAATTGAACGATATGTGCTAGAACTCAAATAGTCCATGCCCTAGATTTACCCTAAGAAATATCTAAGGTGTTATAATCTACATATTTGACACGAAACAGTTTATTCTCTAACTTGTATTTGAGAACTGCTCTCAAACCACCCTCTAAGCAACCACACCTCACCCTCTTCACACCGATCCATTGAAGCAAAAGGTCCGTTACGGCAAATTTAAAATTTATGTTCAAGCGCTTCATTCTGCTACTTTTCTCTTTCTTCATTTTCCTGGCGTCCATCCATTCCCAGCATGGTCCGGTATTCTATCAGGATGTTGGTGTACTTGAAGAATATACCAATCCACAGATTACATCACTATACCAGGACTTCAGGGGACTCCTCTGGATCAGCACCTACGGTGGAATGGACCGCTGGGATGGCAAGCGGATGGTACATTATCCCTACTTGCCGTTTGACTCAATAGGTAGCCCGTCCAGGATTCCAGGAGGCTTCACAGGAGATGGCCAGAACAATATCTGGCTCCTGGGTGACGGACTGATCAGGTTCGATCTGGAGATTGAGGTTTTCCACAGTGTACCGCTTTGTTATGATGGTGCAGATCTTGTCATACGTTACATCAAATATGATCCGAAAGGATTCCTATGGGTGGGCGCCATGGATGGAATCTATCAATATTACCCAGAGACTGATAGCCTCCACCAGATCCCGGTCCTGGGCATTGATGAGATAAAAAAAAGCGGGTTCAGGATGGTGAGCATTCTTCAGGACTCCACAGGAAACATATGGATGTCCCACAACCAATATGGCCTGTGTTGGTTTGACCAGGAAAGAAGGGCTTTCAGAGTTCAGTCAATGGATCTGCCCGATTTTGTGGATAAACAAATGAATGTTGGTACGATGAAAGAGGATCCTGAAGGAAACTTTTGGCTTTTTGGTAGAAAGGCCGAACTGGCCAGCTTCAATCCATATACCAGGGAGTTCCAATGGGCCGGTTTACCAGTCTATGGCAGTGTTGCTCCCTCCTCATGGGGCGGCCTAGCCATTGATTATCAGGGCATGATCTGGTTTGGCGTGGATCGTGGATTGATGCTTTACGACCCTGTAACAAAAAAGTTGACTCACATGGATACCCCCAAATCACTTGCCTATGTTATCGATATGATCACGGATAATCATGGCAATATCATTGTGGGTACCCTTGAAGGAGTTAAGGTTATAGATCCCCGGGAAAATAATTATCGTACCATCGATGTACATTTGGATAGATTAATAGAAGGGGTTGGCTGGCACACCTGCGTGGTACGGGATGAAGACATTCTCTGGATGGGAACTTTCAGAGCAGGGCTCATTCGATACAACATGGAGACAGGACAACATGTCAACTACCAGGCCGATGGCAAACCGGGTAGTATCAAGAGCAACTATGTTACTAAAATCCTACGGGACCGTTCCGGCCGGATCTGGTTTACTGCAGGGTGGGATGGGTCGCTTTACCGGGTTAATCCGGACAGAGACAGCTTTGAGCATTTCCTGGTGGGCAAGAGCCACTTTATCACACAAGGAGAGGAAGGATTCTTCTGGGTTCTCGGGCGGGATCACATTCTCAGGTTCGACCCGATAACCCTTGATACCACCCAAATCCATTTTAAAGAACCTCTCCCGGTCGAGAACCTCGATAGTCAGCTCGATTTTGTTCCTTTTATCCAGGATGATGAAGGTATCTTCTGGTTTGCCCAGGGCGATGGGGGATTGTACCGTATTAACCCGGAAAGCAGGAAGTGGACCCATTACAACTACGATAAAAACAATCCGGACGGATTACCGGACCAGCATGTAAAATCCCTGTTTTGCGACTCCAGGGGTAGCATCTGGCTCTCCACCTGGGTGGGACTGAGCAGGGTTATCAAAAATCCGGTTGATGATACGGCCATCTCCTTCGACAACCACTACATTACCGATTTTAAGATGGGGCATACCTCCAGGATCACAGAGGATGATTTCGGGAATATCTTTGTGGGAAATCTTTACGGAGTGATGGTGATCCGGAATGACGGAACCCTGGAGACTTATTCAAAGCAGGACGGCTTGCTGGTGGATCCCAGTAGGACATGGATGGTAGAGAGAGATCATGAAAACGGGACCATCTATCTGGGTGGTCATAAAATGATGATTATCCACCCCTATTTTCTATCTCCAGACGCAAGCATAGTGTCCACCGTCTTTACTGAGTTCAGGATCGGTGGATTACCTGTTGTTCCAGGCAAAGCATCTCCCTTAAAGAGTTCTATATTGGTAACAGATCGAATTAATCTTCGCTATGACCAGAATTTCTTCCGAATTGATTTTGCAGCAACTCACCTCAGTCACCCGGAGAAAAACCGCTACCGTTATTTCATGGAGGGCATTGATATAGATACCATCTATTCAGGTAACCAGAGTTTTGCAGAGTATACAAACCTAAAACCTGGACACTATACCTTTTGGGTATCCAGTGCCATCCACAGAGGCCCCTGGAATCCACAAGGCTCATCCATTGAGATTAGGATTCGACCTCCCTGGTACATGACCCAGCTGGCCCTGGCAATCTACTTCGTCCTTATCATTACCCTGATCCTTGGAATTATCCAGATGCGGACCGCCCGGCTTCTTCGGGAAAAATTATATCTGGAAGCCGAAGTTCAAAATCGCACCGATGAACTTGTCCAAAAAAACAGGCAGATCGTTGAAATGGAGCAACTTAAAACCCGTTTCTTCACAAACATCTCTCACGAGTTCCGAACGCTCCTTACTTTGATCAAAGGGCCCGTAGAAGATGTCCTTGAAGATCCCAAGACCTCCCGCCGAAACAGAGGAAGCCTTGATGTGGTCCGCCGCAACACCTACCGCCTGATGACACTGGTTAACCAACTGCTTGACATATCCAAACTGGATAAAGGGGATATGAAATTGATTCTGATGGAGGAGAATATTTTCGATTTCACTCATGCCATTGCGGTTTCATTTTCTTCCCTGGCCGAATCAAAGGGAATTCAATACCGGTTCCATATTCCCACAACAGATTCCAGGGTCTGGTTTGATCCTGAAAAGCTTGAAAAGATCATTTTCAATCTGCTCTCCAATGCATTCAAATTCACGGAGGAAGGAGGGAAAGTGGTCCTGAAAGCTGATCATCTTACAGGATCCAATGGCCAGGAGAATGTACTGGAAATCTCTGTCTCCGATACCGGATATGGCATCCCTTCTGAAGAACAGCATAAGATATTTGATCGTTTCTACCAGGCAGAAGCTCATTTACGAAAAGAGGGAGGGGGAACAGGCATAGGGTTAGCCCTGACAAGCGATCTGGTCCAACTGATGCATGGAACAATCTCGGTGAAAAGTAAACCCGGCAAGGGAAGTAAGTTCCATATAAGGATTCCACTGGGTAAAGCCCATCTAAAGGAGGATGAATATAAAAATGGAGAAATCAGGAAGGAGACAATCAAAAGTGCATATGACAGAGCTTCAGACATAGAGACCATAGGTGATCAACCGGCTATTGAGGACCATCCAGGGATTCAAGATGGCCACCGTCCTCTGTTGCTTGTTGTGGAAGACAATGCAGATATTCGGATGATGATGGTCGATAATCTGGAACCAGAGTTTCAGGTAATTGAGGCAGTAGATGGAAGTGCGGGCTTAAAGCTTGCCACAGATCAGATCCCCGATTTAATTATTACCGACCTGATGATGCCCAGAATGGATGGATTTGAGATGTGTTCTCAAATAAAATCAGACATCCGGTCCAGTCACATACCAATTATTATGCTCACAGCCAAAGCCACTCTCGAAGACAAATTGAAAGGTTTGGAAACCGGTGCAGATGATTATATACCCAAACCCTTTGACATCAAGGAGGTCATAGTAAGGGCAAGGAACCTGATTGAACAACGCAAGAAACTCCGGGAGAAATTCAGCAACAGGATCACCCTGGATCCCCACGATGTGGTGATCACTTCCGTAGATGAGCAATTTCTTCAGAATGCCATCGGCACCGTGGAAACTCACATGGGCGAGGAGACATTTGATGTCTCCATGCTCTGCAAGGAGATGAACATGAGCAGAAGCACCCTGTTCAGAAAGCTGGAGGCCCTTACGAACCTCTCCCCTGTTGAATTTATTCGTGCAATCCGAATGAAACGAGCAGCCACACTGCTTAAACAACACTATGGGAATGTTTCGGAAGTTGCCCTGGAAGTAGGATTCAACAATCCATCCTACTTTACCAGGGTATTCCGGAAATCTTATAAAGTTTCACCATCCAAATACGCAAAACTTCAGGATTAGCACTCGCTTAATTTAACTCCGGAACCCTGCCCGGAGTCCAGGGTGCTTTCAAAGCTTCCAGTTCACGATCCAGCTCGCGGATCTCATCCACTATTTGCTCCAATTGTGCCAGTACCGGTGGGAACTCCTCCCTGAGGATCTCAAGTTGATCGGTCTCTGTTTTTGTCAGTTCGGAGGTAGACGACCAGTGGGTGTAGGTCATGGTACTTAACCGCCTGTTCAAGGGCATCTGCATGGGGGACAATTCTTCCCAGCTAGCCCTGGCCTGAGGACCATCTAATGCATACTGGATATCTCTCAACTGCTCCTCAAGATTTTTCACCCTGGCACCCAGCTGAACACCTGCCTCAGGGGTTAGTAGCAAGGCTTTCTTGATGGCACCCAGTTTTCCCATCTGTTCCTGGGCTAAACGTTGGGTACCAGCCATCACCCTTGAAAACTCGGACACCTCATGCTGGAATTTAACCAGTGCTGCATAATCCTTTGCCGGAAGGGTAGCATGTTGTAAGAGGGTAGCATTAAAGGGTACCGGTTCAGTAAGGGCAATTACATCTCCATCCTCCATCATATCCATCCCTACGGTATAGGTTCCCGGCATGGCCAGCAATCCACTTCCACCGGAGTTTCCTCCCCTTCGGCTTCTTGCCGAATAACTTGTAGAAACAGGTCTGGTTGAAGGATAGCGCAAATCCCAGGTTAGCTTGTTCACTCCCTTCGACGCTTTCTTTGTTAACTTCCTGATGGCATAACCCTCTTCATCGTAGACTGTAAAGATCAATGTGGGTTCCTGCTGTGCCTCTTCAAGCCTTAACTCCTCCAGAGTGGGTTGGGGAATGGGCTGTTTCTCCTTAAACAGTTCTTTTTCACGCTCCTGACGCTCTTCTTTCAAAGTTTTGGGCACCTCCTTTAGATAGTAAGTAAAGGTGGCTCCGAAATCGGGATTCTTTGAAATGAAGAAGCTGGAACCCTGTCCCAGTTTCCCCCCGGTTTGAATATACATCATGGCGTCTGCCACCGGGAATATATGAGCGGGCTTCTCCATAATCTCCTTCTCCCTGGCCAGCTCCCTCAGTGGGGTATAATTATCCATGATATAAAATCCCCGGCCAAAGGTGGCCAGCACCAGGTCATTTTCATCTTCCTGGATCACCATATCGCGGACACTGATTGTAGGGAGACCACCGGAAAGTTTGGTCCAGGCCTCACCCCCATCCAAACTAAAGTAGAAACCAAGCTCAGTTCCCACAAAGAGCAGTCCGGGCACTGCTGCATCCTGTTCGATGGTATGGACTGTTTCATCTTCAGGCAAATTGCCAGTAATTGACTCCCATGTTGCTCCCCGGTCTGTACTCTTTAGCACATAGGGTTTAAAGTCATCCCGTTTGCGGTTGTCAAAGGTAGCGTAGACCACACTGGCATCGAAGCGATCTGCAAGCAAGTCACTTACATAGGTATATTGGGGAATTCCCGGGAAAGCACCCACCTTGTTCCAGCTATCCCCTCCATCGGTAGTGATGGAGATCACCCCATCGTCGGTTCCTGCATAGAGCAGGTTTTCATCCAGTCGTGACTCTGAGAGGGATACTCCGGTTCCCCATAAACTGGTGGATAGATCCTTTACCACCGCATCCCTGCTCCAGTACTGATCCATTACCGGCCATGTGTTGCGGTCTGTCTCAGAGGTAAGATCCTCACTGACTACCTCCCAGGAGTTACCCCGATCGTCGGAACGAAACAGCTTATTAGCCATCATATAGATCCGGGTATGAGAGTGATGACTGATGATCAGTGGGGCATTCCAATTCCACTTGTAGGTATCTTCATTCTTCCTCGGTATGGGCTTAATAGAGATACCCTCCCCGTTTTTCCTGTCATGCCGGTGCACATTTCCATACTGGGATTCACAATAGACGATGTTGGGATCTTCCGGATCGATGGCTACCCAGAATCCATCTCCCCCTTTGATAAATGCCCACTCCTCACTGGAGACACCTACTGAGCTCTTGTTCACGGATGGCCCTGCCAGGGTTCTGTTGTCCTGGGTACCTCCATAGACATTGTAAAATGGTTTTACATTGTCCACATTGACCCGGTAGAACTGGGTGACAGAAAGATTAGACTTAAATTGATAGGTCAATCCTTCATCATAAGTTTCATAGACCCCTCCATCTCCCCCGATCAGGAAATGCTCCGTGTTGGAAGGATCGATCCACAGCGCATGGTCATCCACATGCCTGTTCTCATTGCTCAGGCGGCTCCAGGTTTTACCCCCGTCCTTTGTTACATAGGAATAGGTTTCCATGGAGTAGACCTTGTTCACATCCAACGGGTCACAGTATATCTCGTTGTAATACTGACCGCTGGAGTGGTGATCACTCATTTTTTTCCAGGAGGCACCCCGATTATCAGAGCGGAAAAATCCACCCTTCCCTTCTGCTGCCTCCACAATCAGGTAAACCACATTGCGATCCACTGGCGATACATCAATACCCATACCACCCAAATGAACTTTTGGCAGACCCTTCATGGATTTGATCCATGTTTCCCCCCGGTCCACCGAACGGTAGACTGCAGATTCGGGTCCGCCCCCTATCTTGGTATATACGTGGCGTCTTCGCTGTTCGCTGGTGGCATACATTACATTGGGATCCACAGGATCCATTACCACGTTATTCACTCCTGTATTCTCACTGATCTCCAGAACCTTTCTCCAGGTTGTGCCCCCATCGGTGGTTTTATACAAACCACGGTCTCCACCAGGCCCCCAGGCAGAACCTTCAGCTGCCACAAAAACCACATTGGAGTTTTCCGGATCCACCACTATACCACCGATATGCCGTGAATCTTTCAGACCCATGTTCTTCCAGGACTCACCCCCATCTTCCGATTTATAAACCCCATCGCCATATCCCAGAGCACGCTGGTGGTTATTTTCACCAGTTCCCAGCCACAGAAGGTTTGGGTTATTGGGATCTATGGTGATCACTCCGGTTGAGTAGGACCCATACTTATCAAAAACAGGCTTGAAGGTGGTTCCATTGTTGGATGTCTTCCAAACATTGCCTGAAGCTACAGCCACATACCACTCGCTCTGGTTTTCAGGATTCACAGCAAAATCGGCGATCCGACCAGAAGTCAAAGCTGGCCCTATACTTCTCCATTTTAGACCCGACAAAAGTTTCGAATAAATGCTATCGGTTTTTTCCTTTGCATCAATCTGGATCGGGTTGGTCAGTAATGCCAGTGCAAGAATTGCAGGCAGTAAGCCAAACCTGGAAATATTTACGCTCTTCATCATGTTGGGTTTTAGGTGAAATTCGATTGAGTGAAAATAATCATTCATCCCGACTATTTATCACTATTTTTACTCAAATTAAATCTCATGACTGATACACTACTCAACCACAGAACCATCAGAAAATACAAAACCGATCCCATTCCCTATGAGATCCTACAATACATCCTGGAAGCCGGCACCAGGGCATCCACCACAGGAAACATGCAGGTTTACTCCATTGTGGTCACCACCGAAGATGCTATTAAAGAGGAATTATCACCCTGTCACTTTAATCAGCCCATGGTTAAGCAAGCTCCGGTGGTTCTTACTTTTTGTGCCGATTTCAACCGATTTAATAAGTGGTGTAAACTCAGGGGAGCAGAACCAGGTTACGACAATTTCCTCTCCTTTTTCACCGCTGCCATTGATGCTTTGCTGGTGGCCCAGAATGTATGTGTGGCAGCTGAAGATGCTGGATTGGGGATATGTTATCTTGGAACCACCACCTACATGGCAGGTAAGATTATTGATATTCTTGAATTACCCGAGGGTGTGATTCCTGTGACTACGATTACACTGGGTTACCCCGATGAGAAGCCTGAACTTACAGAAAGGCTGCCTTTGGAAGCGGTTGTTCATTATGAAAAATACACGGACTACTCCGAAGATGAAGTTGATAAACACTATCAGGACAAGGAGTTAATCACAACAAATCAAGAGTTCGTCAAAGAAAATAACGTTCAGAGCCTGGCACACGTATTTACTGATGTACGGTATAAGAGAGACGACAATATTCTGTTTTCTAAAGCTTTAATTGACGTTTTAACACAACAAGGCTTTATGAATAATCGTTAAAAAGGAAACATTGGTAAAACTTTTCTCGTACAGTTGGAAAACACCTTAGTAAGTCAAAGTCTTTTATAATTAGATATATTATATATTTGTAGCACATCAGTACCGGATCAAAACCATTTTAACCATGAAAAGAGTAGTGATCATCATAGCAGTCGTATTTGCGGTGGGTATTCTTATGAGTTCATGTAACAAGCAAGCTTGCCCGGCTTACAGCCATGTAGATACTGAGCAAAGCGAGCAGGTAGGTTAACCAACCTAAGATTACCCTGTATTAAGCTTTAAGATTTGCCTCCGGTAGATCTTTTTTTTTATCCGGAAACCAACATTCCCTTCAATAATTCGTTTCTTTGTAATGGATATCCTTATTGATTCTCAATGAGACAGTACTTTATACTTTTAGCTATTGCTCTTGTATCAACGGGCTCCCTGATGGCTCAGGGGGAGATTGATGATCAGAAAAGGGTGATGCTGAGGGATGAAAAGACATTCGGGGGTTTTCTTAACTCCAATGGGTTCGGCGTAAATTACAGGTATGGGTACTGGCGGAATGCAAGGAACCAATTAATCATTGATGGCGACTTCTCCTATGTGAAACACCCCAAGGAGGTGAAGACTACCATATCTTATGACTACAGCACCCATCGTTATGTGTACGGCAAACAGAATCTTTTCTGGGAATTAAAAGGAACAGTCGGTTGGCAAAAAGAGTTATACCGCAAACACGATAAGACCGGGATATCTGTAAGACTGTTCTACAGTGGCGGGCTCGCCCTTGGATTCACAAAACCCATCTATTACGAAGTCTATACTTTCTCTTCCATTGGTGAAGCTACCAACAAAGAGTATATGAAATTCGAATCCAGTATCCACAAGACCCAGATTGGTGGCAGGGGTCCCTTTCATATGGGATTCAGCGAACTGAAGCTGTTGCCTGGATTATACGGGAAAACGGGATTCAGTTTTGAATACAGTCAGAAAGATGCCATTGTTCATGCCCTTGAGGCCGGGATCAGCCTGACAGTCTATCCCAAAGAGATTCCCATTATGGCCACCGAACAAAACAATTTCCTCTTTTTCAACCTCATGGTAGGCTACAGATTCGGCAAAATAATTGATATTAGTGAAGCTTCAAGGTCCAAGTCGTGGAAAGAAAAACGAAAGGAACGAAAAGCCCAAAAAGCCTTCCTTAAAAATCCTGTTTATTAAGAATTAGTTAAATCGGAATTTTGCCTGCTCAGGCACTTTGACTATTTGATAATATTCCGTAAATTCGCACTCCTGTTATCAAAAAAACAATAATTCGTATAATCACTTAATAATTAAAAACATGGGAAAAATTAAAGTTGGTATTAATGGATTCGGCCGAATCGGAAGACTGGTCTTCAGGGTAGCTGCAGAAATGCCCGAGGTTGAAGTAGTAGGTATTAACGACCTGATCGACGTGGACTACATCGCATATATGTTAAAATATGATTCTACTCACGGACGCTTCAACGGAACCGTTGAAGTAAAAGACGGAAACCTGATTGTAAATGGTTCTACAATAAGGGTTACTGCTGAAAGGAATCCTGCAGACCTCAAGTGGGATGCAGTGGGTGCTGATTACGTGGTAGACGCTACTGGAATCTTCCTTACTAAGGAAAAAGCTCAAGGTCATATCGAGGCTGGAGCGAAAAAAGTAATTATGTCTGCTCCTTCAAAGGATGACACGCCAATGTTTGTAATGGGTGTGAACAACAAAAAATACAGCAGCGATATGAACTTTGTATCCAACGCTTCCTGTACCACCAACTGCCTGGCCCCTATAGCCAAGGTGTTGAATGACAAATTCGGGATCGTTGAAGGTCTGATGACCACCATTCATGCCACTACGGCCACACAGAAGACTGTGGATGCTCCCTCCAATAAGGACTGGAGAGGCGGACGCGGAGCCGGACAAAATATCATTCCGTCCTCTACCGGAGCTGCCAAAGCTGTTGGAAAAGTAATTCCCGAGCTGAACGGAAAACTTACTGGAATGGCCTTCAGGGTACCTACCCCCAATGTATCTGTTGTGGACCTGACCTGCCGTCTGGAAAAAGGTGCTTCTTACGAGGCTGTTTGTGCAGCTATGAAAGAGGCCAGCGAAGGCGAACTCAAAGACGTTCTTGGTTACACAGAAGAAGCTGTTGTTTCCAACGATTTCCTCGGCGAACTGTGCACTTCAGTTTTCGACGCAGGAGCCGGGATCGGCCTAAACGACAATTTTGTGAAGGTTGTGAGCTGGTATGATAACGAAATGGGATACTCCCGCAAGGTTGTTGAACTGCTTATCTACATGAACTCGGTAGACAACGCATAGAAAATCTCAATACTCAATAGAATCAAAGGGGGGCTCAACAGCTCCCCTTTTTTTGACTCTGGATAAAACCCCCACCCTTGGTAAATACTGCAATACAATGACATTTGCTTTTATAATAAATTAATGATCCTTAACGTATATAAAGAAACTGGCTTAAGTGATTAGACTAGTTTTATCATTACACCCCAATGTGCAATGAGTTATCTTCTTGAAAATGCAAATTCGGTCAGTTCCAGGACAACTTGCTTCAATTGTTTTTGGGCCTTATTGCTTTTGGGGATTTCTGTTAGCAGCAATGCACAGTATACCATCCACGGTACAGTGTATGATCAATCCTCAGGGGAACACCTTGTTGCTGCAACTGTATTCGATACACTGTCAAAAGCGGGTACTGTTACCAACGAATATGGATTCTTTAGCCTGAAGACCAAGCGGTCCAATGTGGAACTCAATTGCTCATATATAGGCTTCAGTACATTTCACCAGAGCTTACAGTTAAATTCCGATACAACCTTAAACATTAGAATGAACCCCAATCTGGAAATTGATGAAGTTACCATCTCAGCACAATCGTCAGAACGGGAATTCCAAGCTTCACAGATGAGTGCCCATAGCATCAGTAGAATGCAGATTCACAAGATGCCGCTGCTTTTCGGAGAAACTGATCTGATCAAAGCATTGCAATACCTGCCAGGGGTTTCATCTGGACTGGAAGGGACCAGTGGTATCTATGTGAGAGGGGGCGGAACGGATCAAAATCTGATCCTGCTGGATGGGGTGCCTGTTTACAATGTGAACCACCTGTTCGGGATCTTCTCCGTATTTAATGGCGATGCCATTAACAATGCCACCCTGTATAAAGGTGGATTTCCTGCCAGGTACAGCGGGAGGCTCTCTTCGGTCCTGGATATTCAACTGAAGGAAGGCAATATGAAAGAGTTTCATGGGACAGCCTCCATCGGACTGATTGGTGCCAAACTGATGCTTGAAGGACCCATTATCAAAGACCGCACGTCCTTCCTGATCTCGGCACGAAGAACCTATGCTGATGTTCTCTCCTACCCGGTACAGTATTTGGTCAACAAGCGAAATTACCAGAGTACTGACAGTTACTTTGGCTATTACTTCTACGATATGAATGCCAAAATCAACCACAAATTCTCAGAAAAAAGCAGACTCTATCTGAGCACCTATGCCGGGAAAGATGAGTTTTATATGAAAGATACGTATTTGAACCATAGTATGGAGAATCAAGAACCGGAGGAAATAAAATTTAAAGAAGGTTTTAACTGGGGGAACTGGACCACAGCCCTCCGGTGGAACCACATCTGGTCCAGCCGACTCTTCTCAAATATTACCCTTTCATACAGCACCTACAAATTCAAGGACTTCGATGAAACTCAGGCCTCATTAATGCGCACTGAGCAGTATTACTCTGGAATCAGAGACTTTGCCGGGCGGATGGACTTCAGCTTCTCCCCATCAAACAAGCACAACATCCGGTTTGGCGCGAAGGGAACCAGGTATATGTTCGAACCGGGCGTTCGGATTGTTGATTATCACTGGGAGGGAGTTGGGCATGGCCAGGAGAAAACAGGGGCAGACACCATCACTGCCAACCAGTTAACAGCCTATGTGGAAGATGACTTTCAACTGGGAAGCAAGATCAGGAGCAATGTGGGCATAAGCTCGACAATGTTTAATGTGAACGGTCAAACCTATTTCTCTATTGAGCCCAGGATCTCGGCAAGGTATCTGATCTCACATAAGCTGGTTGTAAAAGCATCCTATGCAAAGATGTCCCAGCACCTTCACTTGCTTACCAACGCAACCATCGGTCTCCCCACAGATATCTGGGTTCCCACCACCTCCACCATTGCACCCGAGGAATCATGGCAGACCGCACTGGGTGTGAAATATAAAACCAACACCGGGCTAAATTTCTCCATCGAAGGATTCTATAAGGAGATGAAGAACCTGGTGGAATATGCTGAAGGAGAAGAGATTTATCTGAACGACCAGTATTGGGAATCACGTATTATCTCAGGCAAAGGGACCGCATATGGTCTGGAATTTTTTATTGAAAAAACCTCAGGAAAAATCACCGGATCAATAGCGTATACATTATCAAAGAACATGAGGCAATTTGATAACGTCAATAACGGAGAACCCTTTCCCTACAAATATGACAGGCGGCATGACCTTTCCATAGTTGTCAATTATAAGATCAAAAAGAATATCTCCATGGGAGCGGTCTGGGTATTTGGCTCAGGGATCAATGTTACCACCCTGGATCACTCCTATTACAATCCCTTAATGATCCTCGATCACGATCCTGAAACAGATTATCCATTGGGGGACAATCATGTGATTCGTAATTTTAGTGAAAGGAATGGTTACAAACTACCCGCCTACCACCGGCTGGATATAGGATTCAATTTCGACAAACAAAAGAAGAGAGTCAAGAGGACCTGGAGCGTGGGTGCCTACAACGTATATGCCAGAAAGAATGCCTTTTATATATATGGCGATCAGGGATACTATTCAGACTCAGATCAACTGGAAAAACGAGTTTACCAGGTTACACTGCTCCCATTTATTCCTTATGTTAAATATTCAATCAGGTTTTAGAATGAAGCTTAGACTCAATATAATTGCCATAATCGCCTGTCTGCCCATAATGGTTTCCTGCGAGAAAGATATCACAGAGAAATTCGAGGATTCTCAGCAAAATGTATTTATCCTGAGCGGTGAGTTATCGGCATTTGAGCACCCCACCATCAATCTGACCCGAAGTATTACCATGGCCCAGCTGGATACCTTGCAATATCTGAATAATGCCCAGGTAGAAATTCGTTCTGGCGATCAATCCTATCAAATGGAGCCAGGCGGGTATGGGAACTATACCTCCAGTGAGCTTCTCCTTCAGCCAGGTCAGGAATACCACATTCACTGCTCGGGAGAAGAACTTCCTGATGCTTCGGCTTCTGTAGTTATCCCGGTTCTTCCTGTGGTATCTGAGATAACTCTTACGGTGGGTGATTCACTAGACCTTCACCTGGATATAGCCATTGATGACCCCGCGACGTTCAGGGACTATTATACTTTCTACATCTCGGGGTGGCTCATGGAGATCCATGTTCATCACGATGAAACCGGTATAGAGACCAGGGACACGCTCAATGTTTTCACCAACTACCACTTGAATATTCAGGATTCGGTATTTGAATACAGTGGCAACCTTCAGAGATTTCAGATTATTGAAGAGGAGAGCAGATACTTATCCATGGTACATTTCTCCGATCGATTATTCAATGGCTCAACGCACCACCTCACTGTTAATAGCTTCTTATGGAGTTTCTATAACGACAGCATCCCCGAGATCAATATCCACCTTGTGAAACATGATGAGCATTACTTCAATTTCTTAGAGTCAATGACCCGTTACGATCCATACAACGACCTACCCATTATCCAGCCGGTCCAGATCTACTCCAATATAGAAGGGGGATTCGGACTGCTAACTTCCAGAAGCCATTTCACCCGTACCATTGATATGTCGGAGTGGTATTACGATCCAGCATTGTTGGAATTATTCGCGAAATAGTATGAGGAAACAACCATGAAAACTATATTTTCAATCGCTATGAGCATGCACATATCGTTATTGCGCTCGCTAACCTAATAGATTCCATCACTATTTACCTGAAACCTGAAATCTATCAGATTGATGAAATAGTCATTGAAGGAAAGCAGTTTAAACTGAAGAATTATGGGATCAACAGAGGTGGGGATGGGTTCATCAAAGGCATGCTGCACGGGCTGGAAAAAGCATATTTAATACCGGTAAAAAAAGAGAGAATCAAGATTAAGGATGTGAATTTTTGTCTGCGCACCGAATTCGATACAGTTGCCTTCAGAATAAACTTCTATAGTCCGGGAAACGATGCGCCCAATGAAAGGATCAATACAGAAAATCTTATTTTCAGTCAGGTTTCAGATGAAGATGGATGGATACGATGCGACCTTTCAGACCGGCAATTGGAATTCGACTCAGATTTTTTTGTGGCAGTTGAACTACTTCCTGAACTAAATAACCATATCGAAGTGAGATCTGTATTTAAAGCAAAACTTGGCGCCAGGGGGAAGCTCTTCTCAAGGGACTATCTTGACTCGTGGATGGAATTCAAAGGAATAGGCATACTGATCAACGTTAACTACTACCATATTTCATTAAATTAGTAACTTGTGTCTTCCAGCAAGCTACTTCCACCCCAATGTTCAGACATTGCTTCATAACAGCCCTCAGATTCTTAAGGCGAAACAAACTTTGTGCAGGGATATATGCTCACACCAGGGCTATCAAGAGTTTCCGGATCTCTGAGCATGTACTTTGAAGAACCGCTGTTGATATATCAATTTAACAAGATTTCGTTAAAATCCTTGCATTTGCATTCAGATAGGTAAAGAAAAGTTGGTTTTCTTTACAAAAGAGCGTTCCTTTGTAAAGGAAAGCTAAATATCTTTACATTATGAATGAACGGCTAAATTGGAAAATTAAAGATCTGCCATTAACAATAGATGTTGAATCAAAGACAGTTCTAAAAAGATTACCAAAGGCACACGCTGCACTTGCTGAACTAAAAGGAATTGCCTCCACAATTCCAAATCAAGGTATCCTAATAAATACACTGGGACTGCAAGAAGCAAAAGATAGTTCTGCAATTGAGAATATTATCACTACTCATGATGATTTGTATAAGTCAGGTTTAAATCTTGGGACAATAAAGTCTCTTGATGCCAAAGAAGTTCAGAATTACATCTCTGGACTAAAATCAGGCTTCGAGCTTATTTCTCAACAGGGTATGTTGACAAATAGAACCATTCTGAAAATCCAGGAAGTATTGGAGAACAACAAAGCTGGATTTAGGAAATTACCAGGAACCTCATTACAAAACTCAAGTGGAGAAACGATTTATACTCCTCCACAAGATTTTGATACCATTAAGCAATTGATGACTAATCTTGAGAAGTATATAAATGATCAGAACTTAAGTGACCTTGATGCCCTCGTTAAGATGGCGATTATACATTTCCAGTTTGAAAGTATTCATCCCTTCTATGATGGAAATGGAAGAACAGGCAGAATAATAAATATTCTATACCTGATTATTCAAAACCTTCAAAATCTTCCAGTTCTTTATTTAAGCAGTTATTTAATTAAAACCAAACCAGAGTATTACAGACTTCTGCAACAGGTACGTGATCAAGACAAATGGGAAGAATGGATCATTTATATGGTGGATGGCATAGAACAAACTGCCAATGAAACCATTGCATTAATTGAGGATATAAAAGAACTAATGTTTTATTTTAAGAATAGACTTAGGGACAACTACAAATTCTATAGCCAGGATTTACTAAATAATTTATTCAAGCATCCATATACCAAAATAGAATTCATTGTAAATGATTTAAACGTTTCAAGAATAACTGCTGCTAATTATTTAAACAAGCTATCGGAGGATGGACTGCTTAGAAAAGAAAAGCTTGGTACGGCCAATTACTATGTCAATGAAAAGTTGTTTGAACTACTATCAAGAAGATAGAAACGCAGTGGCGATAAAATATCGGGAAGGAAAAAGTTATGTTTTTTTGAGACAGTTTTCTAATAATACTCAATATGCTCGAACGGAATCTGGATGGTTTGCTCATAATGAACTCCCAGTTCCTGGATGGACTCATCCCCCTCTTCGAAGTACCACTTGATCTGGACCACTTTTCCTGCATCGTGATTTATCTTCATGATTCTCAGCAATTCGAGCATGTACTTGGAAGAACCGCTGTTGATGTATTCCAGCTTGATATTCATCAATGTATTTTCGTCCGGATTAAGAAAATACTCATTGATCCAGTCAATCAACAGCTCAAAAAATTCACCCGGATCTTCCGGGATCGATCTTCCCTCCAGTGAGAGTTCTCCTGTCTTAGCTATAAACTCCACTTCTGGTGAGTTGAATGTCTTTTTCAAATAGAGATCTTCCATGCTAATTCACTGTTTTACTCGTATCGTAATGCAAGAATTGGATCAAGTTTGGAGGCTTTAACCGCAGGGAAATATCCCGAAATAACTCCAACACCAAAACACAATCCAATTCCCAGTATGATCCATTTCCAGGGAATTATGAAACTGGAACCTATAGCTAAAGATACACCATTTCCAATAACAATTCCTAAAATAATTCCAACAACTGCTCCTATCTGACCAATTACAATGGCCTCATACAGGAATTGACGTTTAATCATTATAGACTTGGCTCCAAGAGCCTTCCGGGTTCCAATTTCCTTGGTTCTTTCAGTGACAGAGACCAGCATAATATTCATTAAACCGATCACGGCCCCCATCAGGGTAATCAAGCCGATAAAGGTGGCAGCCATTGTCACAAATTTCATATTTTCGATCAGCATCTGTGCCAGCTGGTCACTCTTGGTGATATTAAAGTCGGTTTCATCCCTGGCATCCAAATTGCGCACCAGGCGAAAGATTCCTTCTGCCTCTGAAATTGAAATATCCAGCATTTGCGGAGCACTGGGCATCACATTAATGGAATACCTCATCTGCGGTCTGGAAAAATACTGTCTTACATTGGTGTAGGGAATAATGCAAGTTCGATCGGTCCCCATTCCTCCCGACTGCCCCCTGGACTTCAGAACTCCTATAATCCTGTATCGGCCATTCCCCACAGAAATAAACCTGTTCAACGGGTTCTGATGGTCACTAAAAGCCTGTTTGGCTACATCCTGACCAATCAGGACCAGGTTGGCATTGCTGGCCACCTCGGTGACTGAAAAATTTCGTCCCTTTTCAATTTCATATCCTGCCGTATAGATATAATCTTCATCCCCACCCAGCACCGTGTTATTAGGGTTGGATTGATAGCCCTTATATTTTACGATTGCAGATCCGGAAGCCCTGGTCCATATGGCCACACGACCCGGGAGCTTATAGGTCTCCTTAAACTCCTGAGCCTGCTTGTGTGAAATAAAATCATGGTTCTTTCTTCGATAGGACTGATTCCCTATCTGCACCCGCATGCTTCTCGATTCAATGGTAAATGTATTGGCTCCCATCAGGCTAAATGAGTCGGTCAGGATGCCCTTAATGGAATCGATGGCTGTGAGGATCCCCACAAGAGCCATAATGCCAAATGCAATGATGAAAACAGTGAGTATGGTCCTAAGCAAATTAGTCCTGATGGAATTCAGGGCGATACTCAGATTTTCCAGAAACATTGCAAATCGCATGGGTTGGTTTTTGATGCGGCAATAAAAATATAAAATTCTGAACAATCTTTTACCTATTGCGTCAAGGTTACAGTTCATTTTCCAATATATTTGCACTTTAATTAATTCTACGCCCATGACTTTTGATTTAGAGGTTATTAAAAAGACCTACCAGGCATTTCCCAAAAGGATCAATGCTGCAAGAGATATTCTGAAAAAACCCCTCACTTTAACCGAAAAGATCCTCTATGGACACCTGTTTCATGAAAGCGGTTTGCGCTCGTTCAACAGGGGTATCGATTATGTGGACTTTAAGCCCGACAGGGTAGCCATGCAGGATGCCACTGCTCAGATGGCCCTGCTGCAATTTATGCAAGCCGGAAAGGACAGGGTGGCTGTGCCTTCTACTGTACATTGTGACCACCTGATCCAGGCAAAGGATGGAGCCAGAGAAGATTTAAAAACGGCCATGCACACCAATAAGGAGGTATACGACTTCCTGGGAAGCGTTTCCAATAAATATGGAATTGGATTCTGGAAGCCCGGTGCAGGCATTATCCACCAGGTGGTCCTCGAAAACTATGCATTTCCAGGGGGTATGATGATAGGAACCGACTCTCATACGGTAAATGCAGGTGGACTGGGCATGATTGCCATAGGTGTAGGAGGGGCCGATGCAGTGGATGTAATGGCAGGTATGCCTTGGGAACTTAAATTTCCTAAACTGGTAGGGGTTAAATTAACCGGGAAACTGAATGGCTGGACCTCGGCCAAAGATGTTATTTTGAGAGTGGCTGGAATCCTCACTGTTAAAGGGGGTACAGGAAGAATTGTTGAATATTTTGGAGAGGGGGCCGGATCCATTTCATGTACAGGCAAAGGAACCATTTGCAACATGGGAGCCGAAATTGGGGCCACTACCTCACTTTTTGGATATGATACAAAAATGAAGGATTATCTGAAAGGAACCGGAAGGGCTGATGTGGCAGCTGAAGCTGATCTCATTGCCGATCACCTGACAGGCGATCCTGAAGTCTATGCCCATCCTGAGCTCTACTTCGATGAGGTGCTTGAAATCGACCTTTCCACCCTTGAACCCCATATTAATGGTCCTTTCAGTCCGGATAGGTCGTGGCCCATCTCTGAATTTGCAAAGGCTGTAAAGGAGAATGATTACCCACAAAAGCTGGAAGTGGGACTGATAGGGTCATGCACCAATTCGTCCTATGAAGACATTACCAGGGCAGCTTCTATCGCTAAGCAGGCCAGGGAAAAGGATCTGAAGGTAGAGGCTGAGTACACGGTCACTCCTGGATCCGAATTAGTGAGATACACCATCGAAAGGGATGGGTTAATTGATGCTTTTGAGGAGATTGGTGGCGTAGTACTGGCCAATGCCTGTGGTCCGTGCATTGGGCAATGGGCCAGACACAATGCACATAAGCAGGAGAAAAACTCCATCATCACCTCCTTTAACCGAAACTTTGCCAAACGCAATGACGGCAATCCCAATACATACTCGTTCGTAGCCTCTCCAGAGATTGTAACAGCCATGGCTATTGCAGGGGACATGACCTTTAATCCCCTTACCGACAGCCTTGTGAATAAAAAAGGGGAAAAGGTAAAGCTGGATGAACCCACTGGGATGGAACTTCCCTCAAAAGGATTTGAGGTGGATGACAACGGGTATCAGGCCCCCGCCGCAGATGGGAGCGGGATAAACGTGGTTGTAAATCCCGACTCTGAAAGATTACAACTGTTGTCTCCCTTTGAATCATGGAATGGAGATGATCTGACCGGATTGAGATTATTAATCAAGGCCAAAGGAAAATGCACCACCGATCACATCTCTATGGCAGGACCCTGGTTAAGGTTCAGGGGTCATCTGGATAACATCTCCAACAACATGCTGATCGGGGCGGTAAATGAAGCCAACGACCAAACCAATTCTGTCTTGAACCACCTGTCGGGCGATTATGAACCGGTACCCGATACCGCCAGAGCTTATAAAGCTAAGGGTATAGGAACCATTGTGGTGGGTGACGAAAACTATGGCGAAGGATCGTCGCGCGAACATGCCGCCATGGAGCCACGTCATCTGGGGATCAGGGTTGTGCTTGTCAAATCATTTGCCAGAATCCATGAAACCAATTTAAAAAAGCAGGGATTGCTCGGACTAACCTTTGTCAGTAAGGAGGATTACAACCTGGTACGTGAGAGCGATGTAGTTGATGTGACAGGACTTAAAGATTTGATGCCTGGGAAACCGGTGGAAATAAAGCTGCATCATTCCGATGGTACCTCCGATTCCTTTGAAGCCGGTCATACTTTGAATGAGAATCAGATTAAGTGGCTCAGAGCGGGTTCAGCACTAAACCTCATCAAGCAGGAAAACAAGTAGCAAGTTGCAGAAAACAGACTCCTTTATCAGCACATTCGCCAAATTGGGTGATTTTATTTCCCAGTTCCATGATGGTGTCCAGAGTTATTCCCCGGAAATGACGGAACTCAATGAGAAACACTTCATTGAATTTGCCCAAATCGTGGAGACAGAGCATATTTACAATCCATGGTTTACAAAGGAGTACATACTGGAAGCCCTCCGTGGAGTTTCACAAATGATAAAGGGAGAAGTATTGCTAAAGTGGCTGGATGCGTATGATTATTCCGGTTTTCCCCCGGCACAACCAAAGACCATTGGACTGATACTGGCTGGAAATATCCCCCTTGTAGGATTCCACGACCTGCTGTGTGTGCTGGCTACCGGTCATAACGTGCTGGCCAAGCCCTCTTCCAAAGACGACCGGCTCATAAAAAAAGTGGCCGAACTGATCTCGGCCATTGATCCTTCTATGGGCAGTAAAATTGAGTTTGTGGAAGAGAGACTCATGGGCATGGATGCAGTCATTGCCACTGGTAGTGATAACAGTGCCCGCTATTTTGAATACTATTTCAGGGACATTCCACATATCATCCGAAAAAACCGGAATGGCGTCGCAGTTCTGACCGGGCAGGAGTCAGAAGAAGAACTGGCAGGAATCGGCAAAGACATTTTCACCTATTTTGGTATGGGTTGCAGGAATATCACCAAACTCTATATCCCTGTTGCCTATGATCTCAAGGTTCTGCTGGGGGTTCTGGACAGTTACCATCCACTTTATCAGCATAATAAATATGCAAACAATGTGGACTATTACCGCACCATGTACCTGATGAACCAGGTCTCGTTTCTGGATAATGAAGTATTGCTGGTAAAGGAAGATTCGGCCATTGCCAGTCCGGTGGGTGTTGTATTTTATGAAAGATATTCGGAAATTAGATGGGTGCAGGAGCAGCTTACCGGCCGAAAAGAAGAGATCCAGTGTGTGGTTTCGTTGCACTCCGATATTAAAGCTGCTCTGCTACCGGGATCCACACAGGAACCCATGCCCTGGGATTATGCCGACGGAGTGGACACCGTTAGTTTTTTAATGGAAATGATATGATATACCTTTTCAGGATTGTCAGTGATGAGGACCAGGAATTTTTCAGGGATGTGGTTGCTGAAGGTTCAGATACATTCCTTGAACTGCATCAGGTGGTCCAAAACAACATGGGATATGATGCGTGTCAGCTGGCATCCTTCTTTATAACCAATGATTTATGGGAAAAGCAGCAGGAAATTACCCTCATTGATATGATGCAGGATCCCAATCTGGGCACTCCCACCATGGACCAGGTAACACTTGAGGAATACCTTACTGAGATCAGTCAGCGTATGATCTATGTGTTTGATTTTTTCGCGGAGCGTGCCTTCTATATGGAGCTCATCGAGATGACGGATCAAACCTCTCCCAAGGATACCCCATTCATTGCACAGGCTGAAGGGGACGCTCCCCCGCAGCTCGCATTTGACCGGCTGATGGATGATCCTCAAGCCCCAATGGAGGAGATGGATCCCGATGATGAAGATCAGGAAGATCTCCGACTGGATGACCTTGATCCGGATATGTTTGAGGACGGTATGCCAGAAGACTATTAAAATGAATAAGACACTTGTGGTTATTGCCGGCCCCACCGCCGTAGGAAAAACTACCTGTGGCATCCAGATAGCCCGGCATTTTGATGCCGAGATTATATCGGCCGATTCGCGTCAGATTTACCGTGAAACTTCCATCGGAACGGCCGTTCCTTCTGCCGGAGAACTGGCACTTGTAAAACACCACTTCATACAAACCATCTCCATCCAGGAAACCTATAATGCCAGTACCTATGAGCACCAGGTGCTGGACACGCTTCAACAGCTCTTTGAGAAACACAACCTGGTGATTATGGCAGGCGGTTCGGGACTATATATTGATGCCGTTTGTAAAGGCATTGATGATCTTCCAACCACAGATCCCCTGTTGCGGAAGAGCTTATTGAGCCGGCTTGAAAAAGAGGGACTTGCCACACTGACCCTTGAACTAAAGAAATTGGATCCCGTTTCATATGAAAGAATTGATCTAAAAAATCACATGCGGGTATTAAAAGCCCTGGAGATCTCCCTGCAGACCGGAACACCCTATTCAGGTTTTTTAAAAGCTGTCAGAAAGGATCGACCTTTTCACATCATCAGGATTGCCCTGGATATGGACCGGGAGGTATTGTATGACCGCATCAACAAAAGGGTGGATCAGATGATGAGGGACGGATTGCTCGAAGAGGTGAAGAGAATTCAACACCTAAGGGGATACACCGCATTAAAAACCGTAGGGTACAGAGAACTCTTCGACTGCCTGGATGGCCAGGTTTCCCTGGAGGAGGCAGTGGACCTGATCAAGAGGCACACAAGGAAATTTGCCCGCAAACAGCTCACCTGGTTCCGGAAAGAAAATCAATACAGGTGGTTCGCTCCTCCCGATCACAAAGAAATCATTGGTTGGATAGAAGAGCAATTAATGCTCCAGGATCGCTGATGCATAATTATCCCAACTCATTTCGGCTGAGGTGGCATAAACATTATCGGCAGGAATGGGGGAATCGATTGATTGCAGCATCATTTCCGCCATGGAAGCCGGATTCCCGGGTTCTACCAGGTAACCATTGTAACCATGTTTGATAATCTCCGGGAAATGTCCTACACCGGTAGCCAGGATGGGCATTCCAAAATTGTAGGCTATGGATGCCACACCGGATGGAGCAGGGTCCAGATAAAAAAGGGTGAGTACATCACTGACCTGGAAGTACTTGTGAACATCTTCATTTGAAACGAATTCTGTAATGGCCACCACACGATCCTCTATTCCGTACTTATTAATCAGATCAAGGGGCCGGTAGTCTTGTTCATCATCTTCTTTTTTCAGGAACAGTTTTTTAGCTACTCCAAAGACAGCATTTTTAATCCTGGTGGATAGCTTTTTCCGATCCAGTGTCTTCCAAAACAGTTCTCCAACGATTAACAGGGAAACATCATCCCTTTGTTGACTCAGCAGGTTGAAAGCCTCAATTACATGATGCAATCCCTTGTATTTTCGTATAAATCCAAAAAAGAGGAATACATGTTTCTTCAGACCAAGAGAAGCTTTGAATACTTCGATATCAAATGACGGATCGGGCCTGAACATGTCATAAACCGGATGGTACAACTTCAATACCCTGATCTCAGCAGTAGAGTTCACATCCCTGGAATCAGCTTCCCCGGGATGAACCAGATGAAAACCTTTATCCGGAAAAAGTGTCTGAAGCTCATCCAGTGTTTTCAGGGAATGAATGATGTGGGTATCGCTAAAGCAGATGCAAAGTCGTGTCAGCCATTTGTCAAGGTTACTGTTCTCTTTTTGAGCCACGTTATGCAGATCAAAAAAGACCTGGATTCCCGCCTTTTGCAACCGCCGGGCCACATAGCCAAGGGGAATTCCCTGGATGGTTAGTGCCCACTGAATAATGACCTTGTCGGGCTGCAGATTCTTAATGAAGCGAACCGTTTTTTGCCAGGACAGGGGATTGTTGTAATTGAGCAGGTAATGCACTTTTACATCCGTTCCTGCAAACTGATCTGACTTGCTTTTCCGGTCAATAAAATCACGGGGAACAATAGCCGGATATTGTTGAGTCCAGGATACCAGGTGAACCTCGGTATTCTCGTGTTTATCCAGTGCTTTCGCAAGAGAGGTGTTGTAGTTGGCTATACCCCCTTTAAATTGCGGACCCGGACCAATGGTTATAATTTTTCTCACCAGGTTCCTCCCGCTCAATAACTAAGTCTAGATTCTCTTTTCGATCTCATAACTGTTCCTTTCCATCGCGCTTCTGGAAATCAGTTCTCCCAGGAATCCTCCAATAAATAAAAGGGTTCCCATAATCATGCTGGTGAGACCTATATAGAAGAATGCACTATCGGCAATTAATCTTTGTGGAACATGCTTAATCAGTGCTATCAATTTATCGAGCCCCATGTAAAGGGCAATGCCCAACCCCACCAGGAACATAAATGATCCCAGGAATCCAAACAGGTGCATGGGTTTCTTACCAAACCTGGTTAGAAATGAGACCGTCAGAAGATCCAGAAATCCTTTCATAAAACGATCCATCCCAAACTTGGTGACCCCGTACTTACGCTCCTGGTGTTGAACCACCTTCTCCCCGATTCTTGTAAACCCATTGCTGCAGGCAAGCACAGGAATGTATCTGTGCATATCTCCATAAACCTCAACACTTTTAACCACATTCAAACGGTAGGCCTTCAATCCACAATTAAAGTCATGCAGCCGAATTCCGCTCACTTTTCGGGCAGCCCAGTTAAACAGTTTGGTGGGAACGCGCTTGGAAAAGAAAGGATCGTACCTCTTTTTTTTCCAACCACTTACCACATCTAATTCTTCCTCCACAATCATTCGGCGCATCTCTGGGATCTCTTCGGGACTATCCTGCAAATCAGCATCCATGGTAAAGACTACTTCTCCTTGTGCAACTCCAAATCCGGTATGCAGGGCTGCCGATTTTCCGTAATTCCTTCTGAACTTTACTCCTACGATCTGCGGAAAACTACCTTTCAGGATCTCGATCTGTTCCCACGATTTGTCATTGCTCCCATCGTCAACAAGAATCAACTCATAGGAGAGTTTATGGGAAGATAGCACCCGGTTGATCCAGTCACATAACTCGGGAAGCGACTCCTCCTCATTAAACAGGGGAACTACAATCGTTACATCCATTTAGAAAACTAAAGATTAGACCACATTATCTGCCGGGTTGTTCTTTTTTACAAATGCAGCAATGATCAAACCAAGAATTGAATACATCACCGGACCCATAATAAGTCCCATGATTATCATTCTGTTCAGGCTCATACTTTTATCCAACCGCTCAAGAGTTGTATCCATAATAGCCTCGGGGATCCTGGGGTTATTTAACAACTTCTGCTCCTGAACCATCTTCATCTTGTCTATCAATTCGGGATCGATAAGGCCCATCAGAATGTAGGTATAGATGGTAGAGATGATCGTGCCAATAATCCCAATGACAATGGTCATTTTCCATATCTGACCAAAACTGGCGTAACCGCCCAGGTACTCGTTTCTGTAGTTAACCACGCAATAGATAAGGATTGCCAATCCGATAATGCCAGTTACCCATTGCGTCCAGGTCTCCACCGAAAGATCCATTACATAAAAAATCACACCAATAAGAATCCCAACGAATCCAACAATAACACCATAGATGAGTGCCGGTTTCCAGAAGGGAGTTTTAATTCTTTCTTCCATGATAATAGAATTTATATAGTTAGTGGCTTGTACCCAAAAAAAAAGGGCAAGCTACTTATATCGCACCGCTACAACCGCTTACCCTTGCTACCTTCCGGTCCTGGGGGAATTCAGCAGGAGCTGGTCGTATAAGACTTGCCCGGATCGCAAATTTAGTAAGAAAAAGCGGTTCTGCCAATATCTCATGCTTTGAGACATAACAGAACCGCATATATTTGATCCTAAATACTTTCGTCTAATCTTGCGGACGCAAGCTTCTTACCTGCGCACCAGCCTGCCACATTTCTGAATCGTGAATCTCTTTCAATTCAGCTTCCAGTAGCTTTTTGTAGTTGGCACCGCTGGTTTTCTCAAGCACAACCCTGGTCTCTTCGCCGCTTTTCACCCTCTCATACAAATTCTTGAATACAGGTAGTGTGGCTTCCTTAAATTTGGGTTTCCAGTCCAGGGCTCCACGCTGGGCAGTAGCACTGCAATTGGCATACATCCAATCCATACCGTTTTCATCCACCAGGCGGATCAGACTCTGTGTAAGCTCTTCTACAGTTTCATTAAATGCCTCAGAGGGGCTATGGCCATTCTCACGCAGTACATCATACTGTGCTTCCATGATTCCTGCCAGGGCACCCATCAGAACGCCACGTTCTCCAGTGAGGTCACTGTAAACTTCGCTTTCAAAATCAGTTTCGAAAAGATAACCTGAGCCAATTCCAATTCCCAGTGCCAGAGTACGTTCTTCTGCATTTCCAGTGTAGTCCTGGAAGACGGCGTAGCTTGAATTGATACCAGTTCCTGCCAGGAAGTTGCGGCGAACACTGGTTCCGGATCCCTTGGGAGCCACCAGGATTACATCCACATTTGCCGGAGGTATCACACCGGTTTGCTCCTTGTAGGTTATAGAGAAACCATGTGAAAAATAGAGTGCATCTCCCTCCTTCAGACAGGGTTTCAGGATGGGCCAAACAGAGCGCTGTGCAGCATCTGAAATCAGGTACTGGATCACTGTGGCTTTTTCAGCAGCTTCTGCAATGGGAAAAAGAGATTCACCAGGTACAAAACCATCTTTCACAGCTTTGTCCCAATCCTCCTTAAACTCGGGAGCCTGTCCTACAATCACATTGATGCCATTATCCCTGAGGTTAAGTGCCTGGGCAGGGCCTTGAACACCATATCCAATGATTGCAATCACTTCGTCTTTGAGCACTTTCTGTGCCTTTGAAAGGGGAAATTCTTCCCTTGTTACAACGTTCTCTTCAACGCCGCCAAAATTCAATTTTGCCATTTTATTCTCTATCTGTTTTAAAATATAACTATTTCCTTTAATAAGTGACTACCTCGCCGGCTGTCTCCTCGTGATGGGTTTCAATCTCCTTCAGGTAGGCTGAAATCTCCTTAATCTGCTTGGTAAGGGCAATCCGGCCCGACCTGGCAAACTGCAGTACACCATAGGATTCCAGATCTCTGAACAACAGTTTGGTGTCCTCTTTATGTCCGGTTTTCTCTACCACAATATAGTCCGGCTCAATGGTCAGGATCCTGGCATTGTGTCTGCGAATCAAATTCTCCACCTCATCGCCATGAGCAAATGCCTCGGTGGGAACCTTGTACAGTGCGATCTCCTGGTAAACGATCTCATCCAGGGTGTGATAGAATGCCTTCAGGATTCCAATCTGTTTTTCAATCTGTTTGGTCACCGATTTAGCCATCGCTTCAGTGGTCTTGATCACAATGGTAAACCTGTAGATCCCCCTTATTTCTGATTCAGACGTATTTAACGACTCTATGTTTATTTTCCTTCGGGAAAAGATCACCGTGATCCTGTGCAGGAGTCCCACTTTATGCTCACTGAATACTGATAATGTATATTCCTTTTTCATCTCTATAATGCTTTAGTCTAAACGAATATCTGATACGGAGGCCCCGGCTTCCACCATGGGGAAGATATTTCCCTCCTTTTGAACTTCAATTTCCAGTAAGAAGGGTCCGTCAAAAGCCAGTAAGTCATCCATGGCCTGATCGAGATCTTTCCGATCTGTAATTTTCTTTGAGGGAACACCAAATCCTTCAGCAATCTTACCAAAATCCGGATTGGTAAGTCCGGTGCTGGCATAACGGCCATCAAAAAACAACTCCTGCCATTGCCTTACCATACCCAGGTATTGGTTATTAAGGAGAATCATCTTTACAGGAAGTTTATACTGTGCGATGGTTCCCAGTTCCTGTATGGTCATCTGGAACCCGCCATCTCCGGAAACGGAAACCACCGGGCGATCAGGATTTGTAAACGCCACACCCATGGCCGCCGGCATGCCAAAACCCATGGTCCCCAGTCCACCCGAAGATACCCAGGAATTGTGTTCCTTATGCTTGTAATACCTGGCGGCAGCCATCTGGTGCTGACCCACATCGGTCACAACAATAGCCCTTCCATCTGTTTTCTCAGAAAGCTTATGAATTACCTCCCCCATATGCATTTGGGGATCATTGGAGAAACAATCCTTGCTGATTACCTTCTCCTGCTCAATGGCTTCAAGATCTCTGAAGGAAGCCAGCCACTCGGCATGTTCTGCAAACTGGATTTTCGGAAGCAGCAACTTAAGCGCTAATTTTGCATCGGAATGGATCGCCACATCGGTCTTGATGTTCTTATCAATCTCGGCCCGGTCAATCTCAATGTGGATCACTTTGGCCTGCTTTGCATAGGTATTGATGCCTCCGGTTACACGGTCATCGAAACGCATTCCAATGGCTATAAGTACATCACACTTATTGGTGTTGATATTGGGGGCGTAATTCCCATGCATTCCAAGCATACCAACTGCCAGCGGATGATCCTCCGGAAACGCTGACAACCCATTTAGTGTGTTCCCTACGGGAATCCCTGCCTTCTCCACAAATTCTTTAAACTCAGCCTCAGCACGGGAGATGGTCACTCCCTGCCCGCAAAGCACAAATGGACGCTTAGCTCCATTGATCAGTAAAGCAGCCATATCGATGCTTTCGGAAGTGGGTTTGGGATTAGGCATATAACTCCTTACATGGGTCCTTTTTTTGTAGTTATACTCCACCTCTTCCATCTGCGCATTCTTGGTAATGTCGATAAGCACCGGACCAGGTCTGCCGGAGTTGGCATAGAAGAATGCCTTTGCCACCACATCACAAATCTCATCTGCGCTGGTGATCTGGCAGTTCCATTTGGTAATAGGCATGGACAAACTGACCATATCCGTCTCCTGGAAAGCGTCAGATCCCAACAATGGTGCACCCACCTGACCGGTGATACACACCAGTGGGGTAGAATCGAGCATGGCATCTGCCAGTCCGGTAACCAGGTTGGTTGCGCCGGGACCCGAAGTGGTAAAACAAATTCCAGGTTTCCTCGAGATCCTGGCATATCCCTGGGCCGCATGCACTGCACCCTGTTCATGCCTCACCATCACGTGTTTAATCTTGTCCTCATAATGATACAATGCATCATAAAAAGGCATGATGGCTCCGCCAATATACCCGAAAGCGGTATCAACGCCTTCCTCCAGCAATGCATGAAGGAGTGCTTCAGCCCCGGACATCTTTTTACCGGCCAACGTCTCCTCAGCTGCCTTCTTTTTTGTTTCAGTTTCCATGCTATTAAAGTATTTAGTTATGTTCCTTTTTAGTCAATTAATCTAATGGCACCTCTGTCAGCAGAGGATACCATGCTTGCATAAGCTTTTAGCGCTTTGGATATGTTTCTTTCCCTGTCAGGTCTCCAGCCATTCTGTTTTTCATCTTCTTCCTTCCGCCGCTTTTCAAGCTCTGTGTCATCCAAAAGTATATCCATAGAGCGTGCCGAAATATCAATGCGGATCCGGTCACCATCCCTGATCAAACCAATGGCTCCGCCATCAGCGGCTTCTGGAGAGACATGACCTATGGACAATCCTGAAGTTCCACCAGAAAACCTACCGTCTGTTATCAATGCACACTTCTCCCCCAGGTGCCTGGACTTGATATAGGAGGTTGGGTAGAGCATCTCCTGCATACCAGGTCCTCCCTTGGGCCCTTCATAACGAATGACCACCACATCCCCGGCTTCCACCTTTTTCTCAAGGATTGCATCGCAGGCATCATCCTGAGAGTTGTAGACTTTGGCCGGACCTTCGAACTGAAGGATATTTTCTGAAACACCCGCAGTCTTAACAATGCTTCCCTGTTGTGCGATGTTACCCGTTAAAACTGCAAGCCCTCCATCCAGACTATATGCATTTTCTATACTCCTGATACAACCGGTCTCCCTGTCCAGGTCAAACTCTTTATACCGCGATTCCTGTGAGCCCAATTTCAGGTTTATGCCACCACCCGGTGCAGCAGAATAGACCTCTTCGATCTGGTCACAGCGTTCCTTGTTCACAAGGTCAAAACAATTTATAGCCTCACTGAGGGTTTTTCCATCCACACGGGAAACGTTGCCCTTAATAAGGCCAGCCCTGTTTAATTCGGCCAGAATCCCCATGATACCTCCGGCCCGGTTCACATCCTCCACATGGTATTTTGAACTGGGAGCAACCTTACAAAGGACAGGTGTGGTCTTGGAAAGCCTGTTGATATCCTCCATGGTAAAATCCACTCCGGCTTCATGGGCAATAGCCAACAGGTGAAGCACCGTATTGGTGGACCCACCCATAGCTATATCCAGTGTCATGGAGTTCTCAAAGGCTTCAAAGGTCGCTATACTCCTTGGCAGAACGCTTTCATTCCCCTCTTCATAATAACTTCTTGTATTCTCAATTAGTTGTTTTGCAGCTTTTTCAAACAGTCTTTTTCGCTCCACATGGGTAGCCACCACAGTACCGTTTCCAGGTAGTGCCAGTCCAATGGCTTCATTCAGACAATTCATTGAATTGGCGGTGAACATACCAGAACAGGAGCCGCAGGTGGGACAGGCAATTTTTTCAATCATTGATAGTTTCTCATCGCTCACTGCGGGATCTACAGCCATGACCATGGGATCGATCAGGTCATAGGCTTCATCGCCATCCCTTCCCGCTTCCATGGGTCCACCAGAGACAAAAATAACCGGGATATTCAACCTCATGGCCGCCATCAGCATACCAGGGGTAATCTTATCACAGTTGGAGATGCAAAAGAGTGCATCCACCTTATGAGCATTGGCCATGTATTCGATGCTATCCGCAATCAGGTCCCTGGATGGAAGTGAATAGAGCATTCCATCGTGCCCCATGGCAATCCCGTCGTCGATGGCAATGGTATTAAATTCGGCAGCAAAGTATCCGGCCTCTTCAATTATTTGCTTTACCTCCTGACCAATGTGATGAAGGTGGGTGTGACCGGGGACGAATTGTGTAAATGAGTTGGCAATACCAAAAACAGGTTTCCCAAACTGGTCCTCTTTCATCCCATTGGCTCGCCAGAGGCTTCTGGCACCGGCCATTTTTCTGCCCATGGTGCTGGTGTGACTTCGGTACTGAATCTTCATTTTCTAATCATCGTTTACTATAAACACTGAAAAAGCCATCCTCTTTGCTGAGAATGGCTTCAAATATTTTTGATCTTATATACCACTCTCAGTCGGACCATGGAATAACCACGAGCACCACCACCACTAGAATGTTATATAAAATGTTATTCAACATAATTCTAAAACTTGGGTCAAATATAGAGATTATATTAATTCACCCATACAAAACACATAAAAAATAACATTTTATTCTTCATTTGGTTCATCCAGGCCTTCTTCTTCGGGTAACTCCAGCACATCTTTTGATTCATGTGCATCCAGCGTCTCCACCGTTCGCAGTTTTCTTTCAATCTGATTGGTTCTGGTGCTTCGCAGAGTTTCGAGAGACCCGGAGGCGCTATTCAACTGCTTCTGAACCTTGCCCAACTGCTCTGAAAATTTGCTGAATTCAGTCTTAACGGCACCAAGTACATTCCATACCTCACTGCTCCGTTTTTGGACAGCCAGGGTTCTGAATCCCATCTGCAAGCTGTTTAACAGAGCAGATAAGGTGGTAGGTCCTGTGACCGTTATTTTATAAGTCCTTTGGAGGGTTTCAAAAAGACCGGCATGCCTTAAAACCTCGGCATAAAGGCTCTCCACAGGTAAAAACATAATGCCAAAGTCGGTGGTATGAGGTGGATCAATATACTTCTCATTGATCATCTTTGCGAAGCCCTCAACGGCCCTGATTAACCGCTTCTGTGCTGTATCAATTTGCTCTGGAGATCCAGCGTCATATGCTTCCTGAAGTGCCTCATAGGGTTCAATGGGGAATTTGGAATCCACAGGCATCCAGATCTCCTCATCTGTACTCTTTCCCGGTAATTTAATGGCATATTCCACATTGGCCTGACTCCCTTTTTTGGTGGCCACATTTTTACCGTACTGATCAGGTGTAAGGATCTGCTCCAGGATATTGCCCAATTGGTACTCTCCCAGCACGCCCCTGGTTTTTACATTGGACAGCACCTTTTTCAGATCGCCCACTCCGGAAGCAATATTTTGCATTTCGCCCAAACCTTTGTGAACCTGCTCCAACCTGTCACTCACCTGTTTAAAGGATTCACCCAATCGCTTTTCCAGGGTGGATTGCAGCTTCTCATCCACTGTTTTTCTCATCTCAGTTAACTGTCTGGTGTTGTCCTCCTGGATCAGTTTCAGGTGCTTTTCAATGGTCTTTTCAACCTCTTTTATATGATCGGTGGCAAGCTTATTGTTATCGATCTGCTGTCTGTTAAAATCTCCGAATTTCTGCCTGATCAGCTCATTCAGATCCTTAATATTCACTGCGAACTTCTCCTCGAAAGACTTCAAAGCCCTGGCTAGCTCCTCCCTGTTTGCCTGGGCCGAATCGCTGTTCTCCTTTCTGTTTCTCTGAAACTCGTCCTTAATGGATTTCTCTGTTTTGTCCAGTGTGGTTTCAAACCTGAGAATTGAAGATTCCACCTCCTTCATCTGGGGCTTGATATCAAGCGACACCTTTTTCCTTATTATAAGGACCATGTTTGCAATGGCCAGAAGGATTAATACACCCAGGAGAATTTCTGTCATAATGGAAGGGTTTAATGCTTAAAGATAGCACAATCGGAAAAAATATACCTTTGTTATATGCAGGAAGATCGAAAGCAATTTATATATAGCATTGTATTTCCTGGATTGTTCCTGTTGATCATCTGGGCCGTTAAGTTCTATGAGGTTTCCATGGAGGTATCATTTGTGGAAGCCGGTGTCTATCCAAGAAGATTTAATGGTTTGAAAGGCATACTCTTCTCACCACTGATCCATGGAGACTGGAAGCATCTGCTCGACAATTCAATGCCTGTTCTGCTTCTGAGCCTTTCCCTTTTCTACTTCTATAAGGACATTGCTTACAAAATATGGTTCTTGATCTACTTCATCGGAGGGATTCTTCTCTGGTGTGTGGGCAGGCAGGCCTATCACATTGGTGCATCCGGACTCATTTATGGATTGGCTGCGTTCCTGTTTTTAAGCGGAGTGATCAGAAAGGTGAGAAGCCTGATGGCCATCTCACTGCTGGTGGTATTCTGGTATGGAAGCATGGTTTGGGGACTCCTGCCCTTCGATTTCAAGGTCTCATTTGAGGCTCATATCACTGGAGCAGTGGCCGGCGTGGTCCTGGCATTTGTTTACATGGACCAGGGACCTGAGCCCGACCGTTCTCCTCTGGATGAGGAGGAGGAGGAGGAAGTTGACAATGGGGCTGCGCCCCCGTGAATGGTGAATATGGGGATCATCCATATTCCTGAACAATCTTTTCGTGCAGATAAGATTCAATTTCTTCAGAACGGACTTTATATCTGGGCATCAGTAGTCCGAAGTTCTTTTCGTATCTGAACCTGGATCCATCTGAGAGTATGGCAAGGATCATTTTTGTTCTCATCCTGTGTTTTGAGTACCTGCCACAGAAGTCAACTATCTCCTTTATGCTCACTCCCTCCTGTAAAATGGAATATATGTCGTAATAGTCCCTGAATATATTTCTTCGGGACATAACCTCCAGTTTCATGGCACCCAGAGATAGTAGATTTGCCGGTCTTATCCTGTTGAGTGTCATGTCTGATGAGATTCCTCTTGAATTGGAAATTCCGTTTGAATAGAAGGAAAGCTTTACACCATTTAAAAGAAAGTCAACTTGATGTAGATCAAAAATATCTGTTTTGACCTCCCCCAGTTTCTTCAGTTCATCCTCTATCTTTAACCAGCTGACCTCAGCATTTGATAATCCCGGATCATCCTGCCACTTACAAAAGTCCAAATCTTCACTCAAGCGATGTTGTATTTGAAGGCTAAGAGCAGTTCCTCCAATCAGCATATAATCATTTAATATATCCAGATTTTTAATGAAGTGGAAAACTTTAGTAGTATGTGGGCTAAGGCCTTTCATCAGGCCGACAGTTTCTTGTAATGGTTCCGGATTCCCGATTCCAAATAATCGTCAGGATTTTCGATATGGAACAGCAAATAGGCGAAAAGTTTATTCATCGAATAAAAACGAACATCAGGCAGTAATCGCTCTTCCCAAACCCTGCGAATTTGACTTTCAGAATAGATGGAAAAGAGTTGATAGATACTATCCAGATCGGAGTGGATCAGTACCTTTTCGATCAGCTGATTATCAGAAATAGTATTCATCTCCGGTTTCTCATAAGACCAGAAAGCCTGATTGCATATAAGCTCATTAAGCAATACCTCTTTTATTTCTCTGCTATTTTGATCCACTAATTGAAATGCTAGTTCTAACAAAGGTATAGATTGGGGAAGTATTATCAAATTAAACTATTATCGATTACTTTTCCACTCTTAATTATTAAGCTTTTATGCTATTTTTAGGCCCTCAACGGACCTATATGCTGCTGAAACTCTACGAACAGAATCCTGATCCCAGGCAAATCAATAAAATAGTTGATTTGCTCGAGCATGGTGGGGTAATCATCTACCCAACCGATACCGTATATGGTATGGGATGTGATATCACCAAAGCCAGGGCTGTAGAAAGGGTAGCAAGGATTAAAGGTATCAAACCTGAGAAAGCCAGGTTTTCGTTTATCTGTTCTGACCTTAGTCATCTTTCAGATTTTGCCAGACATGTGGATAACACCACTTTCAAGTTGATGAAGTCCTGCCTGCCAGGCCCATATACTTTTATTCTCAATGCCAGCAACAAGGTTCCCAAATCCATAAAGTTTCACCGAAAAACAGTGGGAATCAGAATACCCGATAACAACATCATCCTGGAGATTATCAGGCAGCTTGGCCACCCCATACTGACGACATCCCTGAAAAAAGATGATCATATTCTCGAATACCCTACAGATCCTGAACTAATCTACGAGGAGTACCGCGACATGGTGGATGCGGTTATCGATGGGGGCTATGGAGGGATCGTTCCATCCACTATTCTGGATTGCAGCGGAGAGGAGCCCCAGCTGATCAGAGAGGGACTGGGAGAGATTGATTATTAGACTTCATGCTTTCAGTTGATTATCTGCGCCAAAACATGGGAGAAAACAGAACCAGGACTGTAAATAATTCCAGCCTTCCCACCAGCATCAGGAAAGAGAGATACCATTTTCCAGCCGTTTGAATCTCCGCATAATTTAGTGCCGGGCCTACTTTACCTATTCCCGGCCCAATATTACCCAGGGTGGCTGCCACAGCACCGATGGATGTATCAAAATCGTTTCCCAGCACCGACATGATGACCATGGAAGTTACAGCAATTAGCAGATAAAAAGCAATGAAAGCCAATACGTTGGTAACCACCGATTCTTCAACAGACATTCTGTTTAGCCTTACAGGTATCACAGCATTGGGATGAATCATGCGCTTAAGCTCCTGGGTGCTGTTTTTCAGCATAATCACGATGCGCATAATTTTTGGTCCGCCTCCTGTAGAGCCGGCCGATCCGCCAAAAAACATTAAAACGAATATGAGAACAATCAGCCAGGGGGCCCAATTGAGATAATCTGCCGTGGCAAATCCGGTGGTGGTTAGAATAGACACCACCTGAAAAACTGAGTCTCTAAAAGCAGGTTCGATGCCACCCGCCGAGGTAAAGAACAGCCCGATGGTGATGAGCAGTGTGAAACCCCCAATGAAAGCCAGGTACCATTTAAACTCTTCATTCTCCCAGATTTTCTTAAACTTCCCGTGCATGGCAAAGTAAGAAAGGGTAAAGTTGGTCCCGGCCAGAAACATAAACAGGGTAATGATGTAATGAATATAGGGAGAGTTCCAGTGGGCAATACTTGCCTGTTTGGTGGAATACCCCCCCGTTGCCATGGTGGTAAGGGAGTGGCATACAGCATCAAAAAGGCCCATTTCACCTGCCCAAAGAAGCAACGTTTCTCCCACGGTAAAAATGAGATAAATGAGCCAGAGGCGTTTGGCGGTATCCTTCACATGGGGATGAAGTTTATCCGGTGTGGGACCGGGTACTTCTGCCGTAAAAAGCTGCATGCCTCCAATGCCCAGGAAAGGCAAAAGAAGCAAAGTGAGAAGTATAATACCCATCCCTCCCAACCACTGTGTGAGGCTCCTCCAGAAAAGTACACCATGTGACAATGCTTCAATATCGTTTAGTATAGAGGCTCCGGTAGTGGTAAACCCGCTAATGGTTTCAAAAAAAGCATCGGTAAAACCGGTAATAGAGTTTGTAAGCAGAAAGGGCAAGGTCCCGAATAGTGAAAAAAGAATCCAGCCTCCGGTGACAATCACATATCCATCCCTCCTGTCCAGATTCAGCGCTGAGTTTCTGAAAGGGAAATAAGCCAATGCTCCGATTCCCGAAGTGATGACTCCTGAAAGAAGAAACTTCAACACATCCGATTCCCTGTAAATAAGCGCAACAGGGATTGAAAACCACATGAAAATTCCTTCGGTAATCAGGATTACCCCTAAAATGCGAATGATGGTCCGGTGATTGAGCATGAAATTTGCTAATTGAAGAACTTACCTATGGATTGAATGACACTTGGCAAAGCAAACACCACCACCCTGTCGTAGGGTTTGATAAGGGTTTCACCGTGGGCAATAAATGCATTCTTTCCCCTCATCACTCCACCTATTATTGCTTCCCTGGGGAAATCTACCTCTGCCAGGGTGCCTTTGGTGGCCGGAGCATCTGGCTTTACAACAAATTCCATCACCTCTGCTTCGGTCCCGGTCAAACACTTAATGCTGGAGACCTCCTCCGACATAGTAAAACGGAAAATCCTGCTGGCTGTGATAAGTTTTTTATTGATAATGGTATCAACACCAATGTTCTCTGCCAGGTGAATGTAATCGATATTCTCCACCTCGGCAATGGTCCGCCTGACACCCAGGTGCTTTGCCAGCAGGCATGAGAGAATATTGGTTTCAGAATTTCCGGTAACCGCAATAAAAGCATCCATCTTATCCAGGCCTTCCTGTCGGAGTAGCTCCCTGTCAGTACCATCCCCATTAATTACCAGGGTATTGCTTAACTGGTTGGAAAGGGCATAGCTCTTCTGGCGGTCCTTTTCAATCAGTTTTACATAGTGCAGGTTACCAAGGGCATCGGCTGTTTTTCTTCCGATTCGGCTTCCCCCCAGAATCATAATATCCCGAACCTCAAACTGCTTCTTGCCCGAATATTTGTATAATGCTTTCAAACCGGCTTTGCTGCTGATGACATATACCAGGTCTCCTGTTTCGAATCTGTCATCACCGGAGGGCACAATGGTATGGCCACGTCGGGTGATGGCCACAGCCCGATACTCCAGTCCATTATCTCCAGGAGATAGTTCCCTTAAAGTCTTTGAGATGATGGGTGCATCCTCATCAAGCCTGATCACGTACATATGCAGTTTACCTCCTGAGAACTCAACCACCTCAGTACTCCCGGTTTCGGCCAGTAATCCTACAATTTCGCGGGCTGCAATTTTCTCAGGATAGATCATATAATCCACACCGAGGTTTTCGAAAATCTCCTTGTTGGCCGGCAACAGGTACTCCTGGTTATCAATACGGGCAATGGTCTTCTTTGCTCCAAGTCGTTTACTCAGAATGGCTGCATTTACGTTAACGGCCTCGGAAAAGGTGACGCCAATGAAGAGATCGGCTTTGTTGATCTTAGCCTCCTTCAAATGAGCAATGGAGTTGGCATTACCTTCTATGGTAAGCACATCCATCGCACCACCAACGGCCTTCAGACGATCGTCATCAATATCGATCACCACAAGGTCGTGCTCCTCATTGCTTAACATCTTTGCCAGATGGGTTCCAACTTCGCCTGCTCCGGCTATTACAATACGCATATCAAAATGAAAATCAACAAGGTAAAATAACAGATAATTGTCCAATTGTGCGAATGGTAGCTCCTTTTTTTACCATCTTTTCAGATAGGCCCCAAGTTTACCTGTGTTATAATAGGTGTAACAGCACTCATTTTCCTCCTTAAACCTTTCGATACCAGATATATACCAGCTTCGATTGGATCCATCCAGAATTACCTCACACGAGCTGTTTAATAGCTCCTGGGGAATGTGCCTGAGAGGAGGATTTCCCATGAGCAGTACAAAGTTACCACTGAACTCATTGAATCGCTCAGCATCACATGCCTGTAAAATGTTTTCATTCCGGTCCAATGCACCTGAAATGACCCAGCCCTTTATACGGTCATTTCCTAGGAGCCAAACTCCGGGAGCCAACCTCAAACACTCCGAATTCATCCCCTTCACAGAGTCCTGACTTTCCAGCTCAATCATACTGGTTCGAAATCTGCGTCTACTCCAATTCTTAGAGGTGTATTGTTCCAGGTAGTTGAAAGCAGTACTATCCCCATACATGCAATAGTGATCCACTTTGTCGCCTTCCCGAAACGTAAGAATGCTGGCATTACTAAAGTTACCAATTACCATCTCCGAAGAATGAGACTGAAGATACCTGCACCGGGCTGTCCAGCAGAGGCTTGCCGATACAAGTCCAATCAAAAGATACCGGGCCAGTGCCATCCTGTGATTCAGAACAACCATCAATGTACAAAGTATACCCATCCAAAGACAAAGGCTCATTTTATCGAGGTTTAGTTCATTCACCACAGCACCAGGAATGGAGGCTACCTGTTCCACCGAAAGATTTATGAGGAATGCAAGCTTTATCAGGACGCTGTTAAAAAGGGTACTGCCAATTCCTGCTACCATAAATGGTACTGAAATAACAAAAAGGGCGATCAAAAGACTCAAAAGTGGAATTGTAACCAGACTGGTTATCAAGGAATAGACAGGGATCTGGTGGAAATAATAGATAATCAGTGGAATGGTGGAGATCTGGGCCATAACACTGACCAGGGCAGCTTCCCAGACCCTTCTGAGAATTCTGTTTTTAATGGTGAGCAGTCGCCTGAATACCGGGTAGAGGGCAACAATCCCCAGAATGGCTGTATAGGAGAGTTGAAATCCCACATCCAGCATCCTGGAGGGATCCAAAAGAATTAGTAAAAAAGCCGATACCAGAATCCCGTTAATTGCGTGCATTCGCTGGCTCATCAACCGGCCTGCAGTAAACAGAGTAAACATGGTGGCTGACCTGGAAACCGACGAGGAGAAACCGGTCACAAAAGCAAATACCCAGAGTATCGTAATAATGGTAAGCGATCTGAAGATCTCCCTTCCGGATAATCGCACCATCCACGAAAACAGGTGATATAAAACCCACCATATCAATCCCATATGCAACCCGGAAACTGCCAGCAAATGCATAGCTCCTGCATTGGAATAGGCCAGTTTAAGTTCTTTCGTAAGATCCGACCGATCACCCAGACAGACCGCTTTTAACAGAGAGATCTCTTTCCCATCTCCGCTCCAATGAACAGAAACTGCATTCCGGATTCTTGATGCATGGATGTTGCGATCCCTCCACCCTCCTTTTCCCGGCAGTTTACCCATCAAACGGGGAGCATAATTCTGATCTGCATAGAATCGATACCAGCAATTATTCCTGGTCATAATCGATTCGAAATCGGTTGCCCCCGGATTACCGCTATTGGTGATTGGTACAAGTTGGCCATAAAATTGCCATACCTCCCCCTCTCTGGGCCATAAAGAATCCCCTTTGGGTAAAGAGTCCAGCGGGGCAGTTAAATAAACCTTTAGTAGAGTTCTGATCCCATAAGCAGAATCCCTGCTGCATACCCTCTCTGTTTTCAATCCATAGGACCAGTTTTTAGCTCCTTGGATGGGACCTCCAGTGATTACTCCACGGATCATCACCTTCTCTTTTAGAGGCAATCCAGGGTCCACCGGTAGGGTCATTGTTCCCAGGGTAAATCCCACCATAAACACCACAGAAAAGACCAGAAGTAGGAAAAGCCACTCTCTCCCTCCAGGTTTTCTGCCACTTCGGTGAAACAGAGCAACCAGCAAGATCCACATCATCGCAGTGGTTACCAATAGTTCAGACACCTGATGTGGGTGCACGATCCCGTATCCGGCCAATGATCCTCCCGCAAATGGAAGTAGCATCCTGACGATGGGAATTCTTCTTAAATCGAACATGGAATTCTGGTCGACTTTTACACCTATATGCGTCTGAATGGAAAATATCTGCCAATCTTTCCATATTTTTATGAACCTTTCATTGAAAACAGAGTTTTATATACCAGGAACATATACACCCTTAATTAATTTCATATGGCAAAACTTACAACAAAACACATGGGGGTCACTCTTAAAAACCCTCTTATCCTTGGTGCCAGTAACCTGGTAAACAACATAGATAAACTGAAAGAAGCTGAAGAAGCCGGTGTGGCTGCAGTAGTCTATCGCTCTTTGTTTGAAGAACAGATTCAGCTGGAAGACAATGAGATGAGCAATCAGCTTGAAGCATATGATGAGCGCAATGCTGAAATGATCAACCTCTTTCCCAATATTGAGCACGGAGGACCAAAAGAACACATTTATAACCTTAAGCAGGTAATAGAAACTTTGTCAATTCCTGTATTTGCCAGTTTAAACGCAATTTATAAAGAGTCGTGGGTGGAGTATGCAACACTCCTTGAAGAAGCGGGTGCTGCAGGTCTGGAGCTCAACTTTTTCTCAATTCCCCGAAGCTTTGATAAATCGGGCCATGACATAATTTTGCAGCAAATAGAGTTTCTTAAAGCTGTGAAGGCGGCTGTGAAGATCCCAGTAAGTGTTAAACTGAGTCCATTCTATACAAATGTACTAAAGACCATTAAGGACCTGGACGACGCTGGTGCAGATGCTTTTGTTTTATTCAACAGGTTATTCGAACCTGATATTGATGTGGAAGCAGAAAAGCACGTATCTCCATGGAATCTGAGTACACATAGTGATCATCGCCTCTCCATCAGGTACATTGGATTGACCCATGGCAATATCAACGCCAATGTAGCAGCCAACAATGGCATATACGAAGGCATTGATATAGTGAAAATGATACTTGCCGGAGCATCGGCCGTTGAAGCGGTAAGTACTTTCTACCACAATGGAGTGGGGCATGCTTCAGAGATGCTCAAAGAGCTGGAAGATTGGATGGATCGCAAAGGATATGAATCCATCGATGCATTCAGAGGCAAATTGAGCAGCAAATCCATTAACGATCCGTTTGTTTATAAACGTGCACAATACATCGACATGATCCTGAAATCCGAAGAGTATTTCAACCCCATCGTCTGATAATGAAAATCCCGGCTATTCGGGATAAAGTACAGGAAGGCTGCTTCAGAGATGAGGCAGCCTTTATTTTTTCGGATAGATGATCTTATAATCATTATCCACCCTACCCTTGCTGATGGCATTAAGTCGGGCACTAATTAATTTCCTGCGAATGGGATTGATTTGGTCCACAAAAAGTTTTCCATCAAGGTGGTCATACTCATGCTGTACCACCCGGGCCCGGATGCCATCAAACTCCTCCTCAATGAGGTTCCAGTTTTCATCGTAGTATTCGATTCGAACATTTGTTAGCCTCGACACTTCTTCCCGAATATTGGGAAGGCTAAGACACCCTTCCTCAAATGACCATGAATCACCCCACTCCTCAAGAATATACGGATTGATAAATACCTTTTTAAAGTCCTTAAGCTCGGGCTCTCCCTTATCCTCACTTATCGGAGAGGTGTCTACTACAAATATCCGTACCGATTTTCCTACCTGGGGCGCGGCCAGTCCAATCCCATCACTGGCCCGCATGGTCTCAAACATATCTTCAATCAACTGATCCAGACCTTCAAAATCCTCCGGAATCTCAGAAGCCACCCTTCGCAGAACCGACATTCCATATACATAAACTGGTAATACCATAACAATTACTTCTAAATCTGACTTTATTAACGTCTACCTACCCCGATTGTTTTTTAGCTCAAGGTAGGATTGAAGAATAATAGCTGCACTCACCTTATCAATTTGCCCCTTTTTCCTTCGCTCTGACTTTTTCATACCACCTGTTACCATGGCATCCATGGCCAGTTTTGAGGTAAAACGTTCATCCATCCACTCTACCTGAATCTGGGTAAAACGCTTTTTAAAAGCCTGCACAAAAAACTGAATTGGTTTCATGGATTCGGAATCTGTATTGTCCAATTTTCTGGGCCTGCCCACCACCATTGTCTCAACTTTCTCCTTTGCAAAATATGCTTCCAGATAAAGCATTAGTTCGTGGGTAAGTACCGTCTCAAGGGGCGATGCAATAATCTGTCCCTGATCTGTAACGGCAATGCCCGTCCGCCTGGTCCCGTAATCAATAGCCAATATCCTGCCCAAAACATCGATTTGGTCGCAAAGGTAAAAATTTTAGCCTTTCCGCAGATATTTTTTCGCAACTGCATCATTTTCTTTGAAAATGCGCTAAGGTTGCTTATAAACATCTGCTACAGGGTGGTATTTCTTCTTTGCTAGGAGGTAAAAAAAACCGCCCACTCTAACGAGCGGGCGGTTTCATAATATATGTGATTTAAACTACACTTTAGGTGCAAAATCGAGGCTGGCCATCCGCACATAGCTGTCGTACCTCCACTTGGCGTTGGTCTGTGCAGCTTTGAAGAGATGTGCAGCTTCTTCCGGGAACGACTTTTGCAGTGAGGTGTATCGTACCTCCGACTGCAGGAAGGCCTGGAACTGATCCCACTGCGGTTCCTTGGAATCCAGTAAGAACGGGTTCTTGCCCTGGTCTTCCAGAACCGGGTTGTACCGGTAGAGGTGCCAGTAGCCACTCTCCACTGCAAATTTACCCTGACTCTGTGTTTTGCCCATTCCCGCACGTAATCCATGGCTGATGCAGGGCGAGTAGGCGATAATGATGGATGGTCCGGGATAGGCTTCAGCCTCTCTGACGGTCTTCAGATACTGTGACTGGCTGGCTCCCATGGAGACCTGTGCAACGTACACATATCCGTAAGTCATGGCCATCATACCCAGGTCCTTCTTACGGATCTTCTTACCGGAAGCAGCAAACTTGGCCACGGCACCCACCGGTGTAGCTTTGGAAGCCTGTCCACCTGTATTTGAGTAGACCTCGGTGTCCATCACCAGGATGTTCACATCTTCACCGGAAGCGATCACATGGTCCAGTCCGCCGTAACCTATGTCATAGGCCCATCCGTCTCCACCAAAGATCCATACAGATTTCTTCACCAGGTAGTGCTTGAGATCCTTGAGCTCTTCTGCAATGACATGAGTCTCGCTATCGAGCACTTCAAGTAATTTTGCCGAAGCAGCTTTGGAAGCATCCAGGTTCTCCATGGAGGCAATCCATTCACCAAAGGCCTCTTTGGTGGCGGGCTTCACTTCGTCCATGGCAGCTACCATCCTGTTCTTCATACGGTCGCGGTTCTTATTCACCCCAGTGGCAAGTCCGAATCCATACTCCGCATTGTCCTCAAAAAGAGAGTTGGCCCATGCGGGTCCCTGTCCATCATTATTGGAACAATAGGGAGTAGAGGGAGCTGATCCACCATAGATGGAAGAACAACCTGTAGCGTTGGCCACAATCATCTGGTCTCCGTAGAGTTGAGTAATCAACTTAATATAGGGGGTTTCACCACAACCTGCACAGGCTCCTGAAAATTCAAAGAGAGGCTGGGCGAACTGACTGTTCTTAACGGTCTGCTTCTTGTCCACCAGAGTATCTTTGTAAGAGATCTCTTTAATAAGGTGATCCCACCTTGGAATTTCAGATTCCTGAGTTTCCAGAGGCTTCATTTCCAGTGATTTGACCTTAGAAGGACAAACATCGGCGCAGTTTCCGCAGCCGGTACAATCCAGCACAGATACCTGGATCTTAAATTGTAGTCCTGCAAATGCCTTGCCATTGGCCTTGATTGTTTTGGTTCCCTCTGGCAATGCCTTGGCCTCATCCTCATCAATCAGGAATGGGCGGATGGCAGCGTGGGGACAAACATAGGCACACTGGTTACACTGGATGCAGTTGTCATCAATCCACTCAGGAACATTCACTGCAATACCACGCTTTTCATATTGAGCGGTTCCTGATGGGAAGGTTCCATCTTCACGTCCTGTAAATGCACTAACGGGAAGATCATCACCAGCAAGATTGTTAATGGGCTCCACAACGTTCCTGACAAAATCGGGAATATCGCGATTGTCCACTTTTTTTGCATCTGCTCCAAGTTTGCTCCAGGCAGCGTCAACTTCAACTTTGGTTACATCTCCACCCTTCTCAACTGCAGCAAAGTTCATGTTCACCACCTCTTCTCCTTTTCTGCCAAAACTCTTGATGATGAATTTACGCATCTCTTCAACAGCCTGGTCGTAAGGAATGATATCGGCGATTTTAAAGAAAGCCGACTGCATAATGGTATTGGTCCGGTTACCCAGTCCAATATCCTGGGCCATTTTGGTACCGTTGATGATGTAGAAATTGATCTTGTGATCGGCCATGTACTTCTTCACATGGTTGGGAAGATGCTTGATGGTCTCCTCTGCACTCCAGATGGAGTTTAGAAGAAAGGTACCCCCATCCTTAAGACCCTTAAGCATATCGTACTTCTCCAGGTAAGAGGAGACATGACATGCTACAAGATCAGGAGTACCCACCAGATAGGGGGAACGGATGGGATTGTCACCAAAGCGCAGGTGTGAAGTGGTGATACCGCCCGACTTCTTGGAGTCGTATGCAAAGTAAGCCTGACAATACTTATCGGTCGATTCACCGATGATCATAATAGAGTTCTTGTTGGCACCTACTGTACCATCGGAACCCAGCCCGTAGAATTTACCCTCGAATGTACCAGCTTCGCTTAGTGAAATCTCAGGGAGCAGCGGAAGGGAGGTGAAAGTAACATCATCTACAATACCAACAGTGAATTGGTCTTTCGGCTCGGCCATCTTCAGGTTATTAAAGACAGAGATCATCATGGCGGGAGTGGTATCCTTGGAGGAGAGTCCATAACGGCCACCAACAATCAGAGGAGCATTCTCCTTTCCGTAGAAGAGATTCTTGATATCCAGATAGAGCGGTTCTCCGTTAGCTCCGAGCTCCTTGGTACGATCCAGTACAGAGATACGCTTCACTGATTTGGGGAGTACATCCATGAAATACTTGGCTGAGAATGGTCTGTAAAGGTGCACAGATAGTAAACCGACCTTTTCACCCTTGGCATTCAGGTGGTCAACCACCTCTTTCAGGGTCTCTGTGATGGAACCCATGGCAATAACGATGTTCTCGGCATCTTCGTCGCCATAATAGGTAAAGGGCTTGTATTCGCGTCCGGTCAGTTTGCTGATCTCCTTCATATAGGCAGCAACCTCATCGGGAATTCCCTCATAGAATTTATTGATGGCTTCCCTTGTCTGGAAATAGATATCGGGGTTCTGAGCCAATCCGCGGGTCACCGGATTCTCAGGATTCAATGCTTTGTCCCTGAAAGCTTTCAATGCATCCATATCAAGGAGCTTGGCCAGCTCCTCCTGGTTGGGTGCTTCAACTTTCTGGATTTCGTGTGAAGTACGGAACCCATCAAAGAAATGGAGGAATGGAACCCTTGTTTTGATGGAAGTCAGGTGGGCAACAGCAGCCAGGTCCATTACCTCCTGTACACTACCAGTTGCCAGCATGGCAAATCCTGTCTGGCGGGTCGACATTACATCACTGTGGTCTCCAAAGATAGAGAGTGCCTGTGCTGCGAGACTCCGTGCAGATACGTGGAATACCGCAGGAAGCAGCTCCCCTGACATTTTGTACATATTAGGAATCATCAAAAGGAGTCCCTGGGAAGCGGTAAATGTAGAGCAGAGAGTACCACTCTGCAACGCTCCGTGCATTGCACCGGCGGCACCTGCCTCCGACTGCATTTCAGCGACCTTGACGATCTCTCCGAAAATGTTCTTTCTGCCATTGGCCGACCACTCATCCACATGCTCTGCCATGTTGGAGGAAGGAGTGATGGGATAGATGGCAGCCACCTCACTAAACATGTAGGCAATATGCGCTGCGGCATAATTACCATCACATGTCATGAAATTTTTCTTATTTGCCATGTTATTTTTACTTAAGTATTTAAATTACAAATAGTTAACTATTTAATTCATAGTCACCCAAAATTAGTAAATTAGGCTTAATTTTTATGGTAACCTCGTAATATAAAATCATTTCAAATAATTCCTTGATGCTTTGTGATCTAACAAAAAAAGTGACGCTTTATACGTCACTTTCTTTTGTTTATTCTAGCCGGATCAGCCGCTGTTCATGGAGATCAGGAACTCCTCGTTACTGGCTGTTTTAACCAATCGGTCACGTAAGAATTGCATGGCTTCCACCGAATTCATATCGGAAAGGTAATTCCTGAGGATCCAGATCTTGTCAAGCATGGGCTTGTCAAGCAGCAGGTCCTCGCGACGGGTACTGGATGGATTCACATCCACCGATGGGTATACCCGCTTGTTGGATAGCTTCCTGTCGAGCTGCAGCTCCATGTTTCCGGTCCCTTTAAACTCTTCAAATATCACTTCGTCCATTTTGGAGCCGGTCTCGGTAAGAGCGGTGGCAAGAATGGTAAGTGAACCCCCGTCTTCAATGTTCCTGGCTGCCCCAAAGAAACGCTTGGGCTTATGCAGGGCATTGGCATCCACCCCACCGGAGAGTACCTTGCCCGATGCAGGAGAGATGGTATTGTAAGCCCTGGCAAGACGTGTAATGGAATCCAGCAGGATCACCACATCGTGACCACACTCCACCATTCGTTTGGCCTTTTCCAGAACAATATTGGCAATCCGTACATGCCTCTCTGCGGGTTCATCAAAAGTGGATGAGATCACCTCAGCATTTACATTCCTGGCCATGTCGGTCACCTCCTCGGGACGTTCATCGATCAGCAAAACAATCATATATACTTCAGGATGATTGGCAGCAATGGCATTGGCTATATCCTTCAGCAAAACAGTTTTACCAGTTTTGGGCTGAGCAACGATCAAGCCACGCTGTCCTTTCCCGATGGGGGCAAACATATCCACCACCCTCACAGATAGGTTGTGCTGTCCATGCCCCACCAGGGTAAACTTCTCTTCGGGGAAGAGAGGGGTCAGGTAATCGAATGGAACCCGGTCGCGAATGTAATCCGGACTGCGGCCATTGATGGATTCTACCTTGATCAATGGGAAATATTTTTCACCCTCTTTGGGTGGACGAATGGTTCCGGTCACATTGTCTCCAGTTTTCAGACCAAAGAGTTTAATCTGGCTCTGGGAAACGTAGATATCATCGGGAGAGTTCAGGTAGTTGTAGTCGGAGGACCTCATGAAACCGTATCCATCAGGCATGATCTCAAGCACGCCCGAGTTGGTAATCAAACCTTCAAAATCATACTTATCCACTTCCCTTCTTTCGTAGGGTTTTTTCTGACTATTTCTGTCAGATCTGTTATCTCCCCTATCCCGATTGTCACGATTGTCACCCGGTCCTTTTCTCTCACTCCTGCTATCGCCCCTGTTATCACTCCTGTTATCACTCCTGTTATCGCCCCGTTTGTCGCCTCTGTTATCGCCTCTATTATCGCCTCTGTTATCGCGTTGTCCACCAGACTTGTCGCCTCGATTGTCGCGCTGGATAACGGGCCTGTCGCGCCTGTCACCCCTGGGGCCACCCTCATTCCTTACGTGTCTGTCAGCATTTGAAGGGGCCTGCCTCTCTGAAACCTCTTCCTTCACCTCTTGCTTCACTTCTTCCTTTACTTCAGGTGCTTCTGCCTTCACCTCAGGTTCACGCTTCTTCTCCTTTTTGGGTCGGCCTGGTCTTTTTTTGAGTTCCGGTTTTGTCTCTTTCGAAACCGATTCACTTTTTGCTCTTCTGCTATTTTCCTTGTTTGGACTCTCTTTTTTGGTGATGTCCTTTTTGGCAGCTTTGCTTTCAGATACTACAATGGCTTGTGTATCAAGAATTTTATAGATTAAATCCTGTTTTTTGAAAGACTCTACCCTTTTAATTTTAAGCTCCTTAGCAATCTCACGTAGCTCGGAGAGAAGCTTTTTATTCAATTCAAGAATATCGTACATAAATGTATGGTAATTAAATAATGATCCCGCAGGGAATGTTGTAAATCAAGATAATTGGAATATCAATAGAATGGAACTAAAGTTCGATAGAATGGAATTCTGTTGCAATATTAAAAGAATTATGGTGAACTACCAAAAATAATATATATTTAGGATCATTTTACCACATTTTGCCCTGAGTTCATGAGACAACTCAAGATCATTAAGCAGGTTACTAACAGGGAAACACCATCTCTTGATAAATACTTGCATGAAATTGGCAAAGTGGATCTGATCACTGCTGATGAGGAGGTGGAACTGGCTCGTAGAATCAGGAAAGGGGATGCTGAGGCCATGGAAAAATTGATAAAAGCAAACCTCCGTTTTGTTGTCTCAGTTTCAAAGCAGTACCAGAACCAGGGATTAAGCCTTCCCGACCTGATCAATGAGGGAAATCTGGGATTAATCAAGGCTGCTCAGCGGTTCGACGAGACCCGCGGTTTCAAATTCATCAGTTATGCGGTATGGTGGATCAGACAATCTATTTTACAGGCCCTTGCCGAGCAGGCCCGCATTGTCAGGTTACCACTGAATAAAATAGGTTCCATCAATAAGATCAATAAAACCTTTGCCGAACTGGAGCAGAAGTTTGAGAGGGAACCAACCATCCTCGAGATTGCCCAGGCCCTTGAGCTGGCACCGGAAGATGTAAAAGATGCCATTCGGAGTTCCGGAAGACATGTGTCTATGGATGCCCCCCTTCAGGATGGTGAGGATGGGAACATGTACGATGTATTGCTCAATGGTGAAACCCCTTCACCCGATCGCGGACTCCTTAATGATTCACTCAGAAAAGAGATCGAACGTGCACTCAGCACACTTACCTACAGGGAAGCCAGCATCATCAGGCTCTATTTCGGATTAAATGGGAAGCATCCCCATACCCTGGAAGAGATCGGGGAAGAGTTTAACCTGACCCGGGAAAGGGTGCGTCAGATCAAGGAGAAAGCCATTAAAAGGCTAAAGCACACCACCCGCAGCAAGATCCTCAAAAGCTACCTCGGCTAACATTCACTTTTTTGTAACATGGCGAAGCCATATGTAACCCTAACCTTATTAACTATTTTTTAATTATATCGCCTGCGCTGGAGCTTCGGGAGTGGACAATTTCGGCTCCGCCTTTGTGATAGATATTGCCAGCACTGGAAGCATTCATGGAAATTTCGTCTGTGGCGTGTACCCTTGCGTCCCCTGCACTGGAAACATCTACAGATGCGGTTTCGGCAATCAGATCAAATGCATGCAGATCACCCGCGCTGCTCAGTCTTGCATCCAGAACACCAGTGTGCCCGGTAAGCGTTGCATCTCCACTTGAACTGATATCAATGTCGATCCTCTCAGCTTCCACATCGAGCTTAAGATCACCTGCACTGCTGATGGATATCCTCAGGTCATCGCATTTGAAGGGTGTCATCCCTTTACAATCACCGGCACTGCTTATTTTCAGCTCCTTGAGCTCTGGTAGTGTTACATAGACCTTTTTTGATTTGGCATTCCTGATGTTTACCCGATCGGTCTTGATCACAAGCATATTCCCATTTAATTCGGTAAGGATCACCTCCATCAGGTTTTCATCTGCCTCAACCTTCACATCAAAACCATTGCCTTCACTCAGGAATACATCAATGCCCGTACTTGCATGCACGCCTGTAAAGCCCGAAACATCCCTTGATTCTTCTTCTACATTTCCATTGCCGGAGATTCCATTGTTCCAACCGTCAATGATGCAGGAGTTTAGTAAGAGCGCGATGATAATTATAAGAAATGCTGATTTTTTCATTTTGAGCTAGTTTATAAGTTTAAATCTGTAGTGGTATATCTCTTAACTATAGACGCATGACAAATCAAAATGTTACTCCACTTCCATAACCAGCCCCTTCAGATACTCTCCTTCCAGATGGAATATGCTCACAGGATGATCTGGAGGTTGCGACAATTGATACAGGATCCTTACCTTACGTCTGGCATTGGCCGCTGCAACAAAAACCGATTTACGAAAGTTCTCCCGGCTCACAGCCTGCGAACAGCTAAAAGTAAAGAGGAGCCCCCCTGAGGCGATCTTTTCAAACGCCTTTTGATTAAGCCGCTTATATCCCTGAAGGGCATTGTTCAAAACATTCTGATGCTTGGCAAAAGCGGGCGGATCCAAAATGATCAGATCGTAAGATTCTTGCATCTCATTGAGGTATCTGAAAGCATCCTCAGCGAAAGCTTCGTGTCGTGGATCATTGGGAAAATTCATCTCCATGTGCTCACGGGTGAGATCAATGGCCTTCCCGCTGCTATCCACACTGTGCACTACTTTCGCACCTCCCCCCAAACCATACACGCTAAAACCACCTGTATATCCAAACATATTCAGTACCTTACGGTCTCTGGACCACTCCCCCACCAGCTTCCGATTCTCTCTCTGATCGATGAAAAATCCTGTTTTCTGCCCCTGCACCCAATTCACATTAAACCTGTATCCATTCTCCAGCACCTCACCCTTTTCAAGATTCCCCAGGAGAAATCCACTTCGATTCGAAATCCCCGGTTTATCAGGAAGGCTTGAGTCGCTCTTGTTATAAATGGTGTGTACCTGCTCTCCTGCCACTTTTTTCAGTGATTGGACTATGGCTCCAAGGTTCTGGTACATTCCAATAGAATGCATCTGTACCACAGCCACTCCCCCATAGTAATCCACAATCAGTCCGGGTAATCCATCACCTTCGGCGTTGATCCATCTGAAGACATTGGTTTGTGCACTGGGTAGCAACCCAAGATTTTGCCGCAGCTTCCATGCATTACCCACTCGCTCGTCCCAGAACTCCTGATTCAAATCCAGTTTATGAAAGCTCAGTACCCTCACTGCTATGGAACCATCCTGGTAATGACCCGACGCCAGGAATTCGTCCTTATTGTCGTAAATATCGACCAGAATACCCTCCCTGGCCGGACCGTAAATTTTCTTAATGGCCCCCGAAAACACCCAGGGATGATAACGTCTTAACGATTGGTCTTTGCCTGATTTTAATACAATACGGGTTCTTTCGCTCATGTTCCTACGATAAAACTGTTCTTAACCTGTTGTAGATCTTCAGGCATATCCAGGCATCAGTTGCCGCATACCTTAATTGTGCTTCAGTCAGCAGGTCGGAGTCCCAGTTGGAGACTTGCTGAGATTTCGATATGCGTCGTCCGAGCACAATCCCACTCAATTTTTTCAATCCTTTCTCCTCGATTCGAAAAGCACCCACATATTGTTGCAGATCCAGGAATCCGCCCGGTTCAAATTGAAAATCTGCCCTCAACCTGCGTAAATCATCATTCAGGCCCAATCCCACCTTAAGAATCTCTTCCCGGTTAAGCAGGTCAAGCAGTTCAGGTGGATAACCCATCCTGTTCACACGAAGTAGCCATGCCTGGTCGAGGGTTGAAATCTGTATCAATGCAGTGGGATAAACCACTCCTTTCTTAAATGAGGGCCTTGTCTCTGTATCAAATCCCAGAACAGACTGCTCATTGATATGTGGAATCTCTTTTAGAAAACCCTCCTCGGTATCGATCAATTTGATGGGTCCCTCGTACTGGATCAACTCCAGATCGGCCACCTCTTCTTTGGTAATCTCGCTTTGAAACATCACTCCTTTTCTGTTGGATCTTTACCCGACACATACAGCTCATGCAGTGCGGTCAATGATTGTAATAATTTTTTTCCCCAGTGTTCGGCAAAACGCACACCCAACTCCCAGGCTGAATCATTCATAATCTCCTCTATACCACGACTGTATATGATTGTGAAGTTCTTTAATTCCTGGTATACATCGGCTGTATCTTCAGATATGGTGTGGGTAACAAGCTCTGAGCGGTCGAATTCGTCTTCAACGGCCGGGCGCAGGTATTCGTTATAAGCACCAAGGATCATTGAAATTCGCTGGTAGATCAAGGACCACTCCTGCTCCGTAACGGTGGGATCTTCAGGTGAGTCATTCACGGGATCGGTAGCATCCAACTTAATGAATGAGGTGTATACTTCTGAAAAATGCTTGACGGCTTCGGAAATAAAAGCTCTACCCTCCTCTCCTTTCAACTGCTCAATAAACTGGCAAAAACCATTAGCTGTAGTGACAAATTCCACCATTTCATTGGAATACACATAATTATGAAGACTTGAACTCTCTTCTTGCATGGGGCAAATATAGTTAAAAGCCATTAGATTTCAGGCGTTCCCTTTTCCCACCTCATCAATAGGTTCTTTTCCCTTACCACCTTACCTTGATCCACCAGCCACTCTGCTACCTGAGCCACCTCCTCAGGATCCGCTTCCAACCTGGATATGAGCTCCTCCAGGCTCATGCCCTCAACCGATAGATGCTCCGCAATGGATCTGGCAATGGATTGAAACTCTTCACTACGGGGATCTGGAGCACTCTTTGACAAACAGACATCACACCGACCGCAGGCAGGAGTGTCACGCTGACCAAAATAGCTCAGCAGAAACTGGTTTCTGCAAAGGGTTTTGGCCGATGCATAGCGAAGCATCTCCATCACTCTTTTTTCGTACCGTTCCTTTCTAAAATTGTACCTCCCTGGTGAGATGAACAGATTCCTTTCGTCGAGCCGTTCCTCCAGAAAGGTAATCACCGGAACCTCCTTGCGGGGTAAATAGTAAATAATCTGTCGGGTTGAAAGGGATTTTAGATAGTTGTAAACCCGCTCGGCCGACAGGCCCGACCTCCTGGCCAGGAAAACTTCATCGATCTTCACAAACTGGGTGAATAGCCCACTGTAAGATCTAAGCAACAACTTGATAAATCCATCAAAATCCCCATGCTTCACCTGAAAACCATAGAGTCCGTCGCGTTCCACCCGGAATTTAATACGTGAAGGATTATGAAATGCATCGGTGAGGGAAATATAGCCCTCGCGGCTAAGGATTGTAATTGCGCTGCTGGCCACCATGGCATTAAACCTGAACCGATGCAGGAACTCTCCAATCTCAAAATCATATTGCTGTCCTTTTCCACTTCCCTGTGCAATCTGAAGATAGTTACAGAGGGCCATGTACACTTCCCGAACTTTTGGAATTCCCGGAAAGTTCACTTCAATGCGTTGTTTTAGGAGTCGCTCATCGGCCGGACTGTGCAAAAGGATGGCCCATGACCTGGTACCATCCCTCCCGGCTCTCCCTGCCTCCTGAAAATAGGCCTCCGGTGAATCGGGCAGGTCCATATGAATCACAAAATGTACATCGGGTTTATCAATCCCCATTCCAAAAGCGTTGGTGGCCACCATTACACGGTAACGATTTTCGGTCCATCCCTGCTGACGCTGGTTTCTTGCTTCCTGTTTTAGTCCGGCATGGTAATAATCGGCCGTTACTCCTTCACCCTGGAGCATTTGCGCAATCTCCCGACATTTCTTCCGGCTCCTAGTATATATGATACCGCTTCCGTTAAGCTTCTGTATCATGCGGGTAAGCTCACCCTGCTTATCTTCGGTCTGCCTGACTATATAGGTCAGGTTTTCCCTTTGAAAGCTCATTTTTAACAGGTTCTTTTCCCTGAATAACAAGCGTTCCTGAATATCGGCACACACTTCCGGGGTGGCTGTGGCTGTAAGGGCCAGTACAGGAATATGCTCAACTATTTGTCGCAAAGAACTGATTTCCAGGTAGGATGGCCTAAAATCATATCCCCATTGTGAAATGCAATGTGCCTCATCCACTGCAATCAGGTTTACATTCATATCTCTGACACGGGTAAGGAAGAGTTCGGTGGAGAGGCGTTCAGGGGATAGATAAAGAAATTTATAGTCCCCAAAGACGCAATTATTTAGTGTTATGTCAATTTCATACCGGGTCATGCCCGAATGGATGGCTGTAGCTTTGATCCTCCTTCGGTTCAGCTGGTCCACCTGGTCCTTCATCAAAGCGATCAAAGGAGTGATCACAAGGCAAATCCCTTCCGTGGCCAGTGCTGGAACCTGGAAGGTAACAGACTTTCCTCCGCCTGTTGGCATCAGGGCCAGGGTGTCGTTTCCTGCCAGTACGGAAAGGATGATCTCTTCCTGTAAGGGCCTGAATTCTGTGAACCCCCAGAAACGAGATAATATCCCTCGAATTTCTTCAAGTTTTACTAAGCTTTTTTTTTGTAATTTTGCCACATTTAAATTTAACCAAATTATAATACAATGTCATTCACTCAGGATAAAATCGCCTCTGAAGGACTCACCTTCGATGATGTTTTACTTGTTCCTGCCTTTTCAGAAGTTCTCCCCCGGGAAGTGAGTATCAAATCCCGGTTCTCCAGGAACATCCATCTGAATATACCCATACTATCGGCTGCGATGGATACAGTTACGGAAGAGCAGCTGGCCATCTCCATTGCACGGGAAGGCGGTATAGGCGTGATTCACAAGAACATGCCCCTGGAAGAGCAGGCAAGGCAGGTAAGGCGGGTAAAGCGGGCCGAAAGTGTAATGGTTCATGAACCCATCACCATACGCAAGGAAGACACTGTCAGTGACGCATTAAACCTGATGAAGGAGTATAAAATCGGGGGCATCCCCGTGGTGGATGAGGGCAATTTCCTCATCGGGATTGTCACCAACAGGGACCTGAGGTTCCAGCAGAACATGGAACGTGCCATTTCTGAGGTGATGACCGGTGAAAATATCATCACCACCACAAAGAATACAGGTCTGGCCGAGGCTGGAAAGATCCTCCAGGAGTACAAAATTGAGAAACTGCCTGTGGTGGACTCAGAGAACAAACTGATCGGACTGATCACCTACAAGGATATCACCAAATCCAAGGATCGGCCCAATTCCTGTAAGGATAGTAAAGGTAGGCTGCGTGTAGCAGCAGCAGTGGGAGTTTCAGCCGATATCATTGAACGGGTTACCGCCCTGAAAGAGGCCGGAGTAGATGCCATAGTGATTGACACGGCTCATGGACACTCAATGGCAGTAGTGGAAAGCCTTAAGAAAGTAAAAGCCCGCTTCCCTGATCTGGATATGGTGGTTGGAAATGTGGGCACTGGTGAAGCTGCAAAAGCACTGGTGGAAGCTGGTGCCGACGGTGTCAAAGTAGGGATTGGGCCAGGTTCGATCTGTACCACAAGGATCATTGCAGGTGTTGGCGTACCACAGCTCACAGCAATTTATGATGTGGCTAAAGCCATTGAAGGTTCCGGAGTCCCCGTGATTGCCGATGGAGGAATCCGCTATTCAGGTGATATTGTAAAGGCCCTGGCGGCAGGAGCACATTCGATCATGGCCGGTTCCCTGTTTGCAGGGGTCGAAGAGTCGCCTGGTGAGACCATTATCTACAATGGCCGGAAGTATAAATCATACCGGGGCATGGGTTCGCTGGAAGCCATGCAACACGGATCCAAAGACCGCTACTTTCAGGATATGGAGGATGATATTAAGAAACTGGTTCCTGAAGGTATCGCTGCCCGTGTTCCGTTTAAAGGAGGCCTAACCGAAGTGATTTATCAGATGTTAGGCGGACTCAGGGCCGGTATGGGATACTGTGGAGCTTCAGATATACCCGCACTACAGAATGCAAAGTTTGTGCGGATTACAAATGCAGGTATTCAGGAGAGCCATCCGCATGACATTACCATTACCAGGGAAGCCCCCAATTACAGCAGATAATATTTACAGAAACTAACCGTTTTACATAAAATAATAATTGAAATGAAGAAGAGTATATTCTCAATTGCCCTGATAACAGGAGTAGTGTTTGGACTTTATGCCCAGGAATCTCCGGTACTTTTAACTGTGGGAGGTGACCCGGTTACCGTGGATGAATTTGAAAGGATCTATAAAAAGAATAATAATGAAGCTTCTCTTAACAAGCAGACGCCAGAGGAGTATCTGGAACTTTTCATTAATTTTAAGCTGAAAGTAAAGGAAGCTGAGGCTCTGGGAATGGATACCACAACGAAATTCATCAACGAGCTTGAGGGATACAGGGTGCAATTGGCCAAGCCCTATTTAACTGATGAAGAGGCCAAGCAGGAGATGATGAAAGAGGCCTATGAAAGAGCCCAGCTGGATGTAAAGGCCCATCACATATTAATTAAACTGGGCAGCAGTCCTACACCTGAGGATACGCTTCAGGCCTATGAAAAGGCTTCAGAGATCAGGGCACGTATTTTGAATGGAGAGGATTTCGAAACCGTGGCCCGGGCTACATCCGACGATGCTTCGGTACAGCGAAATGGAGGCGACCTTGGATACTTCACCGCTTTCTCAATGATCTATGCTTTCGAGACCATGGCATATACCTCGCCGATTGGGGAGATAAGCATGCCCTTCAGAACCAACTACGGATACCATGTTTTAAAGGTGGATGAAAGAAGGCCTGCGCGGGGACAGGTAAAAGTGGCACATATTTTTGTGCGGACTCCGGAGGAGATGGATGAGTCGCAAAAAGAGCAGGCTTATGAAAAGGTACAGACCGTCTATGACAGCATCCAGTCAGGTGTGGATTTCAGGCAACTGGCAATGAACAATTCGGAGGATCCGGGATCGGCAAAGAACGGCGGGGAGATTCCCTGGTTCGGCACCGGCCGCATGATACCCGAGTTTGAGAATGTATGCTTCTCTATTGAACAGACCGGAGAATACAGCAAGCCTTTTAAGTCCTCCTACGGATGGCACATTGTGAAGCTTATGGATAAAAAGGGCGTTGGTACTTACGAGGAGATGGAGGCCACATTACAGGAAAAGATCAACAGGGCGGACCGTGGGAAACACAGGTCCGACCGTTACATTGCAAAACTTAAGAATGAGTATGGATACTCTGAGAATTCAGAGTCCCTGGAACCTATCTATGCAGCAATTGATACTTCTCTCCTCCTTGGAATGTGGGAAGCCGGTGAACTGGAGTATCTGACCACTCTCCTGCTGAAGATTGGCGAGAAGGAGATCACCACTGGAGAATTTGTTGATTACATTGTAGTTACACAGAACCGGGGAAAGTCGAGGAACCCAAAATCCTATGTAGATGTCCTCTTTAAAGATTTCTCCAATGATCAGGTGATTAAATATGAAGAGTCCAGGTTATCTGTGAAATATCCCGAATTCAGATATATCTATGAAGAGTACCACGATGGAATCCTCCTGTTTGATATTATGGATCAGCAGGTATGGTCTATGGCTGTATCAGACACACTTGGACTGGAAGCATTTCATGAAGCTCATAAGAACGACTACATGTGGCAGGCCCGGACCGATGCATTCCTGGTCACATTTAATGAAGGAACAGATGTAGCCGGTGTCAAAAAAGCCTCAAAGAAAATTGCTAAAGGCAAGTTAGATGAGGAAGCGCTGAATGCCCGCTACTGCAGCAACGACACCATTCCCTGTATAACCCTAACCAGGATGCTGGTAGAAAAAGATGAGAATGAAATGGTGGATGCTCAGAATGGAGTCGTGGGACCAGGGCCAGTGATTGAGGGTGATGAATCAAACAGTTTCGTGATTATTAAGGAAGTGAGGTCGCCCGAACCAAAAAAACTGGATGAATCCCGGGGCCAGATTACATCTGACTATCAAACCTTTCTTGAAGAGGATTGGATAAACCAATTAAAAGAGAAATATCCTGTGGAGGTGAACAAAGACCTGCTATCCAGGATTGAAAACTAAAAATGCACAGAACTCTGCTGCTCATAGCGGCCATTGTGTTACTGGCCAACGGGTGTTCCCTGTTCCACAGTAACAACCAGGAAAAACCGGTTGCCAGGGTTTTTGAGGAATACCTCTATCCTTCCGATCTTTCAGAGGCCATACCTCAGGGCACTTCTGGTCAGGACAGCCTGATCATCGTCAAAAGATTTGTGGAGACCTGGGTAAAGGACCAGTTAATGTTAAACAAGGCAGAGCAAGCCCTCAATGACGAGCAGGTGGATTTTGAAAAGCAGATCGAACAGTACCGCCTTTCTCTTATGATCTTCTCCTATCGGCAGAAACTGCTTCAACAAAAACTGGACACCCTGGTTCCGGAGGAGGAGATTCAGACCTACTATGATGAGAATATCAATAATTTTATGCTGAATCAGGATGTGATTAAAGGAACTTATATAAAGATTCCACTCACAGCACCCAGGGTGGATGAGCTTCGGCGATGGTCGTGGAACAGCAGGCAGGAAGATCTGGATAAGATGGAGAAATATTGTTTAAACTACGCGGACAAATACAGCGATTTTAACGATACCTGGGTATATTTCACATCCATCAAAGTACAACTTCCCATGAAGATATCTCAACCCTCCAGATATCTCAGGTACAACAAAAATATCGAAACAACGGATTCCCAGTACAGATATTTTTTGCATGTGACCGACCATGTAACCGAAGGAGAGGCTGCTCCCATTGAGTTGGTCTCCGACGATATTATTAGCATCATTTTGAATAAACGGAAGATGGAGTTCATTCAGGATCTGGAGCAAAGGGTTTACAATGATGGTGTAAATAGGAATCAGTTTGAAATTTACCAATAATGAAATGAAAAAAAATATCATATATATTATTTTAGGTGCAATGCTTTCCATACAGGCAGTGGCCCAACCCATTGTTATTGATAGGGTTATTGGTGTTGTGGGCGATTTTCATATACTACAGAGTGACATTGAACAGCAATACCTGCAGCAGAAAATGTCGGGTATGTATATGTCATCGGATGCACGGTGCCTGATCTATAACCATTTCATCGAGCAGAAACTGCTGATGGCACAGGCCAAGATTGATAGTGTTGAAGTGGGCCCTGATATGGTAGAGATGCAGATGGAATCACGACTTGACTATTTTATCGGGCAATTTGGAGATGAAGCAGAAATGGAAGCTTATTTCAATAAGTCCATATTCGATATTAAAGATGACCTGAGAGAAGCCATCAAAGAGCAGATGATAACGGATGAAGTCAGGTCTACCATAGTAATCGATGTTACCACCACTCCTTCCGACGTGAAGGCATACTACCGCTCGCTGGAAGAGGATAGCATTCCCTACATCAATACACAGGTTGCGCTGTCACAAATTATCGCGTATCCAAAATTCAGTGAGAAAGCCATATTTGATGTGAAAGAACGTTTGCTGGAACTGAGGAAACGTGTGCAGGAGGGAGAGGATTTCGGAACACTAGCCATCCTTTATTCAGAAGATCCCGGTACTGCCTCCCGAAGGGGAGAGCTGGGATTCATGATGCCCAGCAACCTGGATAAGGCCTATTCAAAAGCAGCATGGTCACTTAAACCCGGACAGATCTCAAAGATCGTGGAGAGCTCATTTGGGTTTCACCTGATACAGATGATTGAGAGGCGCGGCGACAGGGCCAATACCAGGCACATTTTGATGAATCCCAAAGCTGATGCAAATGCAAAGCAGAGTGCCATTCATAAACTGGACAGCCTGAAAATCCAGATCGAGGCCGATTCGGTTGCATTTGCGCTAACCGCAAAAAGATATTCTGAAGACAGTAAAACCAGTGTAAATGGCGGTCTTCTGGTGAACCCTCAGACCATGTCAGCCAAATTTGAACTGGATCAACTTGATACCAAGGACTACTATATGATCCGTAACATGGAAGTGGGAGATCTCACCGCCACCTACGAGTCGACCGACCATAGTGGCAAAGTCTGCTACAAACTTATTCAACTCAAATCCAGGATAGAGCCTCACCGGGCTAATCTGAAACAGGATTATGTACTCCTTGAGGAAATGGCACTGAGTTATAAGACCAACCAGGTGATCAAGGAGTGGTATGATGATAAGAAAAAGACCACCTACATCAGGTTGGATCCCTCCTTTAAAGATTGCGGATTCAACGTGCAGCAGACCACCCAGAGATGATACCCTCCCTCCGGCATAAGCAACTCTTGCAAAAAAGCCTGCTTATGCTTTGTATGGGAATCTCTTCCCAGCTTCTGATGGGGCAGAAGTCCTCCTTTATAGAGATAATTAACGCAGATCTCACTGCCTACGATGTGAAGATAGGCAAGGATGCCACCAAACTCATTGGAGATGTCAGACTCATTCACGACGACGTGGTAATGTCCTGCGATTCGGCCTACTACTACAAGATCACAAAATCAGTGGATGCTTTTAGCAATGTGAAAATTCAGCAGGGTGATACCCTGACCCTCACCAGCGACCTGGCTTACTACGACGGGATAAACAAGATGGCCCGGGTAAGGAACAACGTGAAACTGGTTAACAAAGACATCTCCCTGGTTACCGATTCGATCAATTACAACAGGGCCCTTGGCATCCTCGACTACCTGGGTGGAGGAATTCTGACCAAAGAGGATAACCGACTCACCAGTGAGCGGGGACGATTTATTATGGATTCCGAGATTTTCTATTTTATGGATAGTGTGGTAATTATCAATCCGGAATACACCATCAAAACTGATAGCCTGAAATATGATACCCAGACCGAAGTGAGCTACTTCTTTGGACCCACCGAGATATTCAACGAAGAGCGATACATCTATTGTGAAGAGGGCTGGTACGATACCCGGCAGGATATCTCCCATGTGACTCATCATGCTTACCTGAAAGAGGGAGGGAGGATCCTGAAGGGAGATACCCTCCATTATGAAGCCAACGAAGGATATGGCTGGGCCAAAAACAATGTGGAATTGATCGACACCTCAGAGAACATGATCCTGAAGGGAAATTATGGGGTCTACCAAAGCAGCTCAGAAACAGCTACAGTAACCGACAGCGCCCTGATGATTCAGGTGGATGGTGTGGATACCATGTATGTACATGCCGATACCCTTCGAACCATGCAGAATCCTGAGCTGGAAGAACAGAGTCGCATTCTAAAGGCCTACAATAAGGTAAAGATTTTCAGGGAGGATCTGCAGGTGATGTGCGATTCCCTGGTCTATGTGGAAGCCGATAGCGCTTTTAACTTCTATGGAGAACCTGTCCTGTGGTCGGATGAAAATCAGCTTACTGCCGATCACATAAAGGTGGTTATGGTAGACCAGCAACTGGATAAGATGTTCCTTACAGGAGTTGCATTCGTGGCCTCGCAAAAGGATGAAGAGAGCTTCGATCAGATGAGAGGTAAGGAGATGACCGCCTACTTCGTGGATAGTAAATTGAGCAAGATACTGGTGACAGGCAATGGTCAGACCATCTATTATGCTACAGATGAGGATGTGGTTGTCGGTGCCAACAAAACAGCCTGTTCTGATCTGATCATCTATCTGAAGGATAGTAAGATCTCAAAGGTGAACTACATGACCCAACCCGATGGCACGTACTACCCGTTAAGCATGTTTCCGACCGAAGAGTCCCGCTTAAGTGATTTTAAGTGGGTGGCGCAATGGCGACCCCTGAAGTGGCAGGATGTATATATCTGGAAATAAAAAAAGGATGCCTCTTCTAAACATCCTCACAGTTAATGTTTTAACCCCTTTCTCTCAATATTCGTCTTCATTGAAGAAAAAGTCATCCTTACTGGGATAATCAGGCCAAATATCGTCGATACTCTCATAGACATCGCCTTCATCCTCAATTTCCTGCAAATTTTCAATTACTTCCATAGGTGCACCAGATCTGATTGCAAAATCAATCAACTCTTCCTTGGTGGCAGGCCACGGGGCATCTTCAAGTTTAGAGGCTAATTCCAGGGTCCAATACATCGACGTATTAATTAGTTTGTAAAAAGGCGATTTAAAATGCGGCAAATTTAAAAAAAAAATCGATTACTGCAACCCTCTTTTCCAAGGCTTCTGTTTTATCCCCCTGATAGAGGCGATTTTTCTTGAAATCACAAAAAAATAATCCGACAAACGGTTATAAAATTGAATAATGGCATCGTCAATCTGATGATCCTGCTGCAACCTGAGTATAATTCTCTCCGTGCGGCGACAGACGGTCCTGGCAATGTGAGCCTGGGAGATGGCCGGATGGCCGCCCGGTAAAACAAAGGAAACCAGAGGTTCCAGAGATGCATCCATTTCATCAATCCGGCTTTCAATAAAATCAACCTGCTCCTTTCCCACCACAGGCAGTCCAGCAGGCATTACATCAAAATCAGCAGCAAGCATAGAGGCTGTAACCATTTGTATATCAAGAATTATAAGGAGGTCTTCCTTTAATCGTTCATCCTCTAACAGGTCGCGTAACATGGAAGTGTGCGCCATAAGTTCATCCACCGAACCATATGCTTCGATCCTGGGATGCGACTTGGGAACCCTTCTCCCCCCTATAAGGGATGTCTCACCCCTGTCACCACTCTTTGTATAAATGCCAGATTTTTTCAAGATATGCTATTTCCTCCGGGGAACTCTTTTTCTACATTTGTGGATTTTCATTGATCTCAATCCTATCAACCTCACCATCAAGGAGACTAATGATCCGGTGGGCATACCTGGAAATAGCCTCTTCATGTGTTACAAGAATAATGGTATTCCCTTTTGAATGGATATCTCCAAAAAGCTTCATGATATCCACCGATGTCTTGGAATCCAGGTTTCCTGTTGGCTCATCGGCAAGAATAATGGAAGGAGTATTTACCAGTGCCCTGGCCACAGCCACCCTCTGCCTTTGTCCGCCCGATAATTCATTGGGTCGGTGATCCATGCGATCGCCAAGCCCAACCTCTTCAAGGGTCTTCTTTGCTTTTTCTACCCTTTCTGTCTTCCCTATTCCCGCATAGATCAGGGGAAGGGTCACATTTTCAAGTGCTGTATAACGGGGAAGAAGGTTGAATGTCTGAAATATAAAACCAATTTCCTGGTTGCGAATCTCGGCCAACCGGTTGTCATCCATCTTGCTTACATCTGTCCCGTTTAAAATATACTCACCACTTGTGGGTGTATCCAGTGCACCCACCAAGTTCATCAGTGTAGATTTACCCGACCCGGAGGGACCCATAATAGCCACATATTCATTCCGTTTGATCTCCAGATCCACGGAACGGAGAGCTTCAACGACAATAGTACCAATGTAGTAGTTCTTAACGATTTTATTCAGATTGATAATTGTTTCCATTTTTATCGAATTGTAGACGAAAGTAAGCAATAAAGAGTATATATAATCTAAAAAATATTTAAATCTTAATTTTCAAATGGGTTTTCTGCAGGTCCCTCCTAAGCAGCAGGATTCCCATATGAAACAGGTCTATACTGACCCGTACCCCGGGCCAGGAGATCACCTCTTTCCATGCCCGGTACATCCCCTTCGACCAGTAGATATCATCCATAATTATCACCGCCTCCTCACCCGCCGAGTTGATTAAGAGCCGCAGGTACCGAAGGGTGGGTTCATACCTGTGATTGGCATCCACAAATGCAAGGAAACGGCCCGGCAACTTCCCGGCCAGCTCCTCCACCATCCGATCCACATCTCCGCAATGTACTTTGACCCCATTTAATCCAAATCGTTTAAACAGTTGTCGGGAAAAATCTGCTCTTACAGGATCTCCTTCTATAGTATGGACCTGGAACGAGTCCGGTTCCCGGTCTGATGTTTCTCCCACTCCCCCTGCCAGGTAAAGTGTGCTCACACCCAGTCCGGTTCCAAGTTCCAGTATCATGTCTGGATTCAGCCAATGAGCTGTCCTGAACAACAGGGCCCCCTGGTCCAGGCTCACTGAAGAGCTCCTCACAAAAGATTGAATGGTTCTGGTCTCTTTAGAATCGACTTTTGATCCTGCTCCCCTGGGATTATTACCTCCAGTGGGATTATTACCTCCAGCTGCAGGAATTATGCCCCTCTCTTTTCTGAGTTCCCTGTGGGCACTCAGAATCGGTGCCGGAATATCCACTCCACCTCCATTAAAAACCACCTGATTTACAAATTCGAAGAGATAGGGAGAGTGGATCCCATGACCTTCCCTGTGCTTCCTGTAGAACAGGTGTTGGATGTATTTGCAGATTCTCCAGCCCATTTATCCCGCTTTGACGCTTCCCGCAGCTTGCTAAAGCAAAGCTATTGCGCTCGCGTAATTCATGCAAAATGCTAATTTTACATAAATTGCTCCAGCCATGCAACAATATTTACAGCAGGATATTCAATTTCTTCCCGGGGTTGGGCCTAAACGGGCCGACCTGTTGAGGCAGGAGCTACAGATCAATACATTCGAAGATCTGCTCACCTACTATCCTTTCAGGTATGTGGACAGGAGCAGGTTCTACCGGATATCCGAGATAACCTCTGACATGCCTCAAATACAGATTCGGGGTAAAATAGTGGGATATGCTGCTGTGGGTAAGGGAAGGGGCAAAAGGCTGACGGCTGATTTTACAGATGGATCGGGCCAGATTCAACTGGTGTGGTTCAAAGGTGCAAAATGGATTCCCGAAAACTACCCGGTGGGAAAGGAGCTGGTTGTATTTGGTAAACCCACCGTTTATCAGCGAAAATTGAATGTGGTCCATCCCGAACTGGAAGATCCGGGAAAGAAACATGTAGTGAGCTCAAAGCTCCAGTCTGTATATTCCACCACCGAGAAACTGAAGGATAGGTACCTCACTTCCAAAGCCATCAGCAAATTGATGGCCAACCTGGTGAAGGGACTGCCTGCGAGATTTGAGGAAACCATGCCCGCCTGGCTCCTGCAAAAGCTCAACCTGGTCAACCTGGATACTGCCATGCGCCAGATCCACTTTCCCGATTCCTCAGGTCAGTATAAAAGAGCAGAACTCCGATTGAAGTTCGAAGAGCTTTTCTACATCCAGCTGAATATCCTTCAAAATAAAACCGACCGAAACAGACGCTTCAAAGGGAATGTATTTGAAACGGTGGGTGATAGCTTCAATACCTTTTATAGAGATCATCTTCCCTTTGAACTCACCGGGGCGCAAAAAAAGGTAATGAAGGAGATCCGACGGGATATGGGTTCGGGCCGACAGATGAACCGGCTGTTGCAGGGGGATGTGGGAAGTGGAAAAACGCTGGTGGCTTTGATGTCTATGCTGATTGCCATCGATAACGGGTTCCAGGCATGCATCATGGCGCCTACGGAGATTCTGGCTCAGCAGCACTTTAAGAGCGTCAGCAAATTCCTCCATGGAATGGATATCCGGGTGGAACTTCTTACCGGATCCGTGAAAAAAACAGTGCGAAAACCCATTCATGAGGCTCTTCTGGATGGATCACTGCATATACTCATTGGAACCCATGCCCTGATCGAGGATGTTGTCCAGTTCAAGAACCTGGGATTTGTGGTCATTGATGAGCAGCATCGGTTCGGAGTGGCACAGCGTGCAAGGCTATGGAAGAAAGCGGATGTACTGCCCCATGTGCTGGTGATGACTGCCACACCGATCCCACGTACCCTGGCCATGACCCTTTATGGAGACCTGGATGTATCTGTCATCGATGAGCTCCCTCCGGGACGTAAGCCCATCATTACCCGTCACTCTTTCGATTCCAAAAGACTAATGGTATTCGGCTTTCTGAAAAAACAGCTGGCAGCCGGACGACAGGCCTATATCGTATACCCTCTGATTAAAGAGTCCGAGTTCATGGATTACAAGGATCTGGAAGATGGTTATGAAAGTATATGCAGGGCATTTCCTCCACCCGATTACCAGGTAAGTGTGGTGCATGGTAAGATGAAACCCGAAGAGAAAGAGATCTCCATGCAGCATTTTGTGGCGGGCCGCACCCACATCATGGTAGCGACCACCGTTATCGAAGTGGGTGTAGATGTGCCCAATGCCTCGGTAATGATCATCGAAAGTGCCGAAAGGTTCGGATTGTCGCAGCTGCACCAACTCAGGGGGCGGGTGGGCCGTGGAACCGAACAATCACATTGTATACTGATGTCGGGGTATAAACTGTCACAAGAGGGAAAACTGCGCCTCGATACCATGGTACGTACCAATGATGGATTCGAAATTGCCGAGGTGGATCTGAAGCTGCGCGGACCCGGCAATATTGAAGGTACACAACAGAGCGGGGTGCCTTTCAACCTGAAGATTGCTCATCTGGGTAGAGATGGACAGATCCTTCAGCTGGCCCGCGACACTGCCGAGCTGATCATCACCGAAGATCCCGATCTGAAGCTTGAAAAGAACTTCATCTTCGCCAAACATGTGAAAAAAGGGAATCCAAATCGCATCGACTGGGGGATTATCAGCTGACAAGAATAAAGTTTACATAAACTGTATATTACTCGTGTATTTATACACTTTTTGTATATTTTTTCATACCTTTGGGTATGTTCATTATAGAACACAGAATCTCAAAGGAATTCCTTGTTGCCGAAGTTATTCCTATTGAAGAACAGGACTTTAAGCACATAACGAAAATCAAATTCTGGTTTAACTGGAAGAAGGAGAAAGAACATGATGTTTACAAGATCCGAATCAAGGGAACAACAGGAATCCTGGGATTGTTATCCCTTGAAAACCACCCGGAAGAGTCCAGGATAGAAATCAGGTTGTTGGCTGTATCAAAAGAGAACAGGGGCAGAAAACGAAAATATGGTCACATCGCTGGGAATCTCATAGCTTCTGCATGCATCCGCACCCTAAAACAATACGGGGAATGGACCTGTGTATCTCTCGTGCCAAAGACCGACTTGATTGACCATTATATGAAGAAATATAAATTTCAAAGGGCTGGCCGAAGCTTGTTCTTAGATGGCAGAGAGTTGATTGAACTAATCAGGAGGTATGATCATGACGGATAACAGACAAAAAAAAGAATTGGAAGACTTCAAATATCTGATTGATTCCCGTCACCTTACAAATGAGCAACGGGAAGAAGAGAAAAGTGCATTACTCAAAGCCAGGGAAGCCCGGTTCAGGATAAGGCCAGCCCATGAGATCAGGGAAGCAAAACTGATGCAACTGAGATACCAGATGGAAGAATACCTGAACAAACCTGAAAGCAATCCTGGCCCACGTTTTCCTGAATTCCTCAGAATCTATGTGGATACCCTCCATAAAAAGAGGAAAGAATTCGCCGCCGACCTGAGCATCAAACCCATCATCCTGAGCCAGGTACTGAACAGACACCGGGAACCTCAAGAAGTCTTCCTGCAAAGACTCATCCTCCATTCAGCGAATACCTATCAACATATCGGTAAAATTCGCAAGGATCTTTGGCTAAAGGTCTATTACCAGGATAAACTAAACCACTTCCTCTCCACACAGGACAAAGTTCAGGAATCCCAAGCCAAATATGTGACCAACAGAAGGCTTGACCCATAAGAATTAAAGCATTCAAAACTATTCTAATTCAGCAAGATCTTCACTTCAACCCTGGTACCAGAGGGAAGCTTGTTCTCATCATACAGATCCTCTATCTCAAATGTGATTCTGACTTTTTCCAGCTTCTCAAAAATATCCAGTGTCTTCTGAACAATTCTCAGGCCATTACCCGATCCAAAACTTCCGATTTCAGATGCTTCCCTCCTGCCAATCCCATTGTCTTCTATACAAATATAGAGGTAACCATTTCGTTCAATGGAATATACCCGAATCAAACCTTTGCGATCCTCTAAATGCATGATCCCATGTTTGAGGGCATTCTGCACAAAATTCTGAATGAGCATTTTGGGAATCTGGACCTGATCCATAAAAACTTCCTCCACATCAATGTTGAAGCTGAACAAATCACCCAGCCTCAGGTTTTCAAGGGTCAGGTAATCTCTCACAAACCGGATCTCCTCCCTCAGTGAGATGGTCATCCTTTCCGAATTCTCCAGTGAGGATTGCATGAGCTTGGACATCCTGGAGAGGTAAGATTGAGCATGTGCTTTGTCGCCTTTGTGGTAATAACTGGAAATACTGGTCAGGGCATTGAACATAAAATGAGGATCCAGCTGTTGCATCACATTGGCGAGCTGATAATGCATCACCTGTCGTTCCAGCGACTGCCTGGATTCAATGCGTCTCCTCTGCAAGTTTGCAAAGAAAGTAAAGAGGAGATAATAGGCTAAAAACATGATCAGCAGAAGCAAAAACCTGAATGGATAGAGGGGATTCCTGGCGTATCTCATGAGGAGGTTTTCGGGGTGCAGAAAGAGGTTCACATAGTGATCCTTTCCATTTGAAAAAGAGGTGATAACTGGCTTCATCTCATGATATCCCACGTCCAGTTTAACCAGATGGGTAAAATTGCTTCGATAGATGTTTAATACCCGAAAGTCGGTAAAATAGACCTGTTCTTTTAGCCCGTCGCTATCAATATCCTGTGGGTAGGACCTGGAGTGACTAAAGGGTCCGTCTGCACTTATGCGGCTCATCTCTTCAAGTGAATCATTGAGCCGGATAATTGCATGCTTGTCTGACATATAGAAAGAGCCATTGTCAGACTGATCGGCAGTGAGTAACCCAATTTCACCGCTGCGTTCCAGCGTTCTGCTCTTAACCATATGCAAGCTGTCATCCAACCATTCCCATAATTGCAATTGATTTATGGTTTTCCCCTTATCCCGTGCGAAATAAGCGGTCAATAACAGCGTTTGCTGCTCCTTCTTCAAAGGCATTACTGTGAGATAAGACGGACTGCCCTTATAGGAAACGGGCTGAGATTTGAACCGAAGATTCCGGTCATAGATCATAAACCAGGAACAGCTATCTGAGAAACTCAAGGAGGTGTCACTCACATTGCCCGATGCATATACCCTTCCTGTTATCTCAGGACTCCCGTCATGGTCCATGTCAACCAGAACCGGTTTAGAAATATTATTACCCAGCTCATCCTTCTGTACAAGTAACTCTCTGTCAAATACATTGTATACGAAGAGACGCCTGGGTTGAATGGTAAATCCTGCCAGGATGCTAAAGCAAAATTCATCCCTGTTATCGCCATCCAGATCTGCAGGATCGGCAAAATTTATACTCCAATCCTGGGAGTTATTATACAATTCCACCCTTTCCACCGGTCGTTGCAAAAAGGTACCCCCTGCCTGCAGGGGCTCAATCACATGCAACCAAATGGAATCATTAAACCAGGTAAATCCCACAATCTCTTTGAATCCATCATGGTCAAAGTCAGTGATATAAACCCCTGATCTTTCCACCCAATCCCCATTCAGATTCCAATGCTCGATCACCTCTCCATCCTCCTTATGAACTACAATGGAAGGTACAGGCTTATCATTTTTACAGCGAACCATCTCTGTGCTTCGATCCCCATCTAAATCGGCGTATACGATGGCTATTACCTTATTGAAAGTCTCCTCTGCCTCTATCCTTAAACTATACTTGTGGGTTTCAATGGGAAGCAACAGATAGAGAATGAGGGCAAATAATATGGACAAAACAGCAATTGTGATCTTCTCCCACCTCATTTTTCATTGCTTTTTGTAACATCCTCATCTTTTACGCAGCGAACCGAGACTCCATTGCCCTTGGTATCGTAACCACGTCTGATGTAAGAATTATTATAATTTAATCCGCGAATCCATGCATTCGTAGAATTGAATTCCCAAGAAGTCCAGTAGGTTGCATTTCTTCCCAGACTTCTGAACCTGCCATCAATACCCCGGGTTCCGCCGGCAACTGCTGTAAATCCAGTGAAATTCGTAGCCTCACTGTTGGGATTTCTCCAGTGCTTGTAGCCAGTCTCCTTCAGCCTGCCGCCCAATCCTTCCCCTCGTTCCCCGTAACTGAGTGAGTCTGCTTCTGCAGGGTCCATTCCAATGAAGATCTCCATCTCCTGCCACTCCTGGTCACTGGGCAGGTGCCATCCATCGGGACAAACGCCCTGCACTTCACCTGGATTCGAATCGTTGCTCCCGGCACCATCCATGGCTGCACTCCATGTGTAGAGTGCCCCGTAAGGATCTGCATAGGTAGAATCGTTGTACTGCCAGCAATAGGCTTTGGAACCGGTCGATAACCCAACCCAGTCTGATATAACCTCCGGGATGGGTCTCCCATCGGCATAGTGTGTAACTCTCAGGTTTTTTTTCATCCAGGTCTGCTCTCCAATCACCACAGATGGGTAAACATTTCCATCGCAATCGGCAAATTCGCCCTCGGCCCAGGTTTTAAAAGAGATCTCATCTCCATAGGCTGTTCCTTCAGAATTTGTGGCAAATGCCCGGGCAAAATAGATGGTATTTAACTCTAACTCTTCCAGACCAACACTGTAACTGCCTGGCCCCTCTCCCTCTTCTGCCAGTTGATCCGAAACATCAGGTAGCTCATCTGTGCTCCAACAAACTCCCCGTCTTGTAACAGACGACACACCCTCCAAAAGAACCTCTCCACCACACACTGCAGAGTTGGAGGTGATGTGGTTGGCACTTAAGGTCCGGACAGTAGGAATGGAGAGGGCGGAGGAGATGAAGGATTTCTCATTGCCATACAGAATCCCTTCACTTGTTGTCACAAAAGATCTAACATAAAAGGTTGTATGCGCCTTAACACCCTCAATGGTGCTGATGAAAGATCCCTTTGTGTTTGTCTGTCCCAGATCAGTATAACTATCCCAGGTATTGGGCCGCTGGGTTTCAGCCCAGCAAAATCCATGCTGCTTAATCTCCTCCTCACCTATGTTTAAAATGGTTCCTTCGAACTCATAAATACCTTTATCCCCGCTGTCCATGTACACAGAGTCGGTGGTTATAAATAGAAATCCCCGTGGCTCAAACCTTACACAAGATATGGCAAAGAGTATGCCGCTAAAAACTAATATGTATTCCAACCATTGGCGCATAGGTCAAAGGATTAATGTCTGTTATCAATGATAGCCCTGACACAGGGCTCTTTTTATGTTTGGCTTTTAATTCGGATGTACCTACCAGGGTCCAGATAAAATCAACCACCCAGATTCCGGCTGCTGTATATGCAAGCACTTCCGAGATGTTGTCCTGTTTCAGTGCTTTCTGATAGAGATCGTCCTTGTCCTGATAGTCTTGAAAGCTGTCAATCTGTGCATATGTTTCCACTGCCTGACGGTTCAGGTAGACCGAGCCTGCGATACAAGCATATCCTGCAAGGCCTTTGATCCAGTGGGGTTTTTTCTTCACCTGTGTAAGTCCCCATCCTGGAAACAGTAGAGATTGGAATACAAGTCCGGTCCGGCTGTAAGTTTTTGGTTTCGCCGGCAACCCTGTGGCTCCCATGAGTTCGTTTTTTGATATACCGTCTTCCCCGGTCAACGGGTCGGTTCCCCCTAAATCACTGAGATCCGTCTCATTGGTCGAGATCCCGGGAAAAGTCGCAGGAACGGCTTCCAATATAATCTGCACATCAATGGTACCATCGAGTGTAATGTGGTCTGCTTCCGTGTCCCATACAATGTGCTTGTGGACGCCACCGGTAATATTTACACCCACATCACCGGATAGCGATATGACATTCAACTCTTCACCCCAGGTATCTGTAATAAGAAGAGTTACATTAAATCTATGGTTGGGATCGCTGTCTATGATATTGTAGAAGATGTGAACCGATCGACCTTCTACCTCCACAACAGGGTGTGAGACTACCATGCTAGTCTGTCCATGACATAGATAGCTCACCTGCAAGAATAAGGCAAAAAGCAGGGATGCAATGGGTTTTCCCATACCAGGTTACGTTACATTTCAATCTCTTTTAGAATGGGCCCTGAGGGCGAATCCTGTGACTTTTTCTTTCGTCCGCAATATAGCCAGTTAGTCAGGAAAACACAACTTGTTTATTTAAATCCAGAATAAATTGTCCTGAAATTGGATTAATATGATATTCCGCAACTGAGAATCGCTCTACATCGATAATTTTGTACCTGTTTTGGATTAATCTTCAAATATGTCCGACCAAAATTTAATAGACCACATAGGAATTGTCGATCGCATTGAAGGAGATGTAGCACATGTGAAGATCAATAGCGAATCTGCATGTTCTGCCTGTCACGCAAAAGGGGTATGTGGTGCTGCCGACCAGGAAGAGAAATTCCTGGATGTCGCCCTTTCCGGAGCAAACTACAAAACCGGTGAGCAGGTGCATGTGCAGGTAGCCCGACGCCTGGGGTTTAAAGCGGTTGCGCTGGGATACTTTTATCCATTTTTAATCCTTATGGCCGTACTGATCCTGCTAATTTTAGTTGGAGTGAGCGAGCTGAAGGCAGGAAGCCTGGCATTGCTCTCGATCCTCCCCTACTATTTGCTCCTCTATCTTTTCCGCAAACGCATTGAATCGACATTTACATTCAGTATAAAGAAAACCAACACCGTGCAATGAGTCAGATCATTCTATTTACAATAATTACCCTGGTTGCAATTGGCGCCACTGCTGCCATTATCCTCTATTTTGTGGCTCAGAAGTTCAAGGTATTTGAAGATCCACGGATCGACCAGGTAGAGGAAGCCTTGCCAGCTGCCAATTGTGGAGGATGCGGTTTTCCCGGCTGTCACAATTTTGCCGAAACCCTGGTTAAAACTGAATCCTGGGACGACCTTTTTTGTCCCGTAGGAGGCAATGAGACCATGGCAAAAGTCGCTTCCGTTCTGGGCAGAGAAGCCATTGAGCAGGCACCCAGGGTTGCTGTTGTCAGGTGCAATGGAGGTCCGGAATTCAGACCCAGAACCAATGTATATAACGGAACACCTAACTGTGCGGTGATCCACAGTCTATATACAGGAGAAGGAGGATGCCCCCACGGATGCCTGGGTGAGGGAGATTGCGTAGCAGCATGTAATTTCGATGCCATCCATATGGATGCAGTAACGGAACTTCCTGTGGTAATTGATGATAAATGTACTGCCTGCGGAGCCTGTGTGGAGGCATGCCCCAGGGATATTATTGAGCTTCGCAAGAAGAATAAAAAGGACCGGAAAATATTTGTGAGCTGTATCAATGAAGAGAAAGGGGGGGTGGCTAAAAAGCACTGCAGTGTAGCCTGTATCGGATGCGCCAAGTGCTTTAAGGTATGCCCTCATGAAGCCATCACCATGGAGAATAACCTTGCATTTATCGATTCTGATAAGTGTAAGTTGTGTCGCAAATGTGTGGTGGTATGTCCAACAAACGCCATTCTGGAGCTAAATTTTCCACCCCGAAAACCGGCTAAAGAAGAAGCTGTAGAAGCAGAAATTAAATAGTTGATTCAATGAGTCTTAAAACATTTTCAAGGGGCGGTGTACATCCCCCGGAACATAAACTCTCTTCAGGCGCAGCCATTGAGGTACTGGATCTGCCCGAAGTGGTTATCATCCCTGTGTCTCAGCATCTGGGAGCACCTGCCAAAGTGCTTGTCAACAGGGGAGATCAGGTAAAAGTGGGCCAACTCATTGCTCAATCAGTGGGATTTGTTTCCACCAACATTCACTCCTCTGTATCCGGAAAGGTGTTAAAGGTGGATAAGTTTCCCGATAGTTCGGGTTACCGCAGAATGGCTGTGCAGATTCAGGTTGAAGGAGATCAATGGGAAGAGTTTATCGACCGCTCCGATGACCTGGTCAGGAACACAGTACTTACTGGAGAGGATATCCGTAAAAAAATCCTGGAGGCCGGAATCGTTGGTCTGGGAGGCGCCACCTTTCCAAGTCATGTGAAGTTAATGGTGCCCAAGGGTAAAAAAGCCGAATTCCTGGTGGTCAACGGAGTGGAGTGCGAGCCCTACCTCACAGCCGATGAAGCACTAATGACATCGAAATCAGAGGAGGTAATCTCAGGGATCCAGGTATTAATGAAAGGCCTTGGAGTGGAGAAAGCCATCCTGGGCATAGAGAATAATAAGCCCGGGGCCATTGAGAAGATGAAGAAAGCGGCTGAGGGAAGTCATATTGTGGTTCAGGGATTAAAGGTAAAATACCCCCAGGGAGGTGAAAAGCAGCTGGTGCAAGCCCTGTTAAAACGTGAGGTACCCTCAGGTGGTTTACCCATCGATGTGGGGGTGGTTGTATTTAATGTGGGGACAGCCATGGCAGCCTATGAAGCTGTAATGAGAAACAAGCCGCTGGTCGAAAGGGTGGTTACAGTGACGGGGAAATCGCTGGCTAAACCTTCCAATTTCAAGGTAAGGATTGGTACTCCTGTATCCTACCTGGTGGAGAAGGCCGGTGGACTGTCCGATCAGGTGGCCAAGGTCATTAACGGTGGTCCCATGATGGGGAAGGCTCTCTCGAGCCTGGATGTCCCTGTGGTTAAGGGTTCATCGGGCATTCTTCTTATAGATACCGAAGAAGCAAAAAGAAAAGAGGTCCTCCCCTGTATCCGATGCAGCAAATGCCTGACGGTATGCCCTATGGGACTTGAGCCCTATCTCCTTATGACACTTGCTGAAAAAGGGCTGTATGAGCGGATGGAAAATGAGAAAGTGATGGATTGTATCGAATGCGGAAGTTGCAGCTACACCTGTCCCTCCTCCCGTCCACTGCTGGACTACATCAGGCTTGGCAAAGCTGAAGTTGGAAAAATAATGAGAGCACGAAAAGCGGTCTAAAAGAAACAACCTATAGAAATGAATAAATTCATTGTATCACCATCACCTCATGCATACTCATCGGACTCGGTCCCAAAGCTCATGTATGGAGTGATCATTTCATTGCTGCCTGCACTGGGTGTCTCGGTATTCTACTTTGGAATCGGGATGATTGTGGTAACCTCTGTATCGATTGCCTCCTGCATCTTATTCGAATACCTGATCCAGAAATACATGATGAAGGTGAAACCCACCCATCTGGATGGCTCTGCTTTACTGACCGGATTGCTGCTGGCTTTCTGCCTTCCTTCAAATATACCTTTCTGGATGGTGATGATCGGAGCCCTGGCTGCTGTAGGTATTGGTAAGATGACATTTGGCGGATTGGGTAACAATATTTTTAATCCGGCACTGGTGGGGAGGGTATTCCTCTTTATCTCCTTCCCAGTTGCAATGACAGCCTGGCCCGAAGCTGGTCAATGGATGTCCTATACCGATGCAATAACCGGGGCCACCCCCCTGGGATTGATGAAAGAAGGGCTTGTAAACAAAACAGTGGGTGAGATCATGCCGGAGGTACCCTCCTTCCTGAACTTATTCATGGGAAAGATGATGGGCTCTGCAGGTGAGGTATCGGCCCTGGCTTTGTTGATCGGCATGTGCTATTTGATTTACCGGAAAATTATCTCCTGGCACATTCCTCTCACCATTCTTGGAACGGTATTCATTTTTACAGGAATCCTCTGGCTGGCTAATCCCGATCGCTTTGCCGATCCTCTGTTCCACCTGCTTACCGGGGGACTCATGC
>JAOZUK010000375.1 GCA_029938715.1 Bacteroidales bacterium
AATATTATCGCTGCTTTCCACCGTGACCCCTGAACATGCGGGTAGGTGCAAATTCGCCCAACTTGTGTCCCACCATATTCTCAGTTACATATACCGGGATAAACTTATTGCCATTATGAACGGCAATGGTATGGCCTACAAAATCCGGAGAGATTACAGACCTTCTCGACCATGTTTTGAGAACTGACTTCTTTCCGGAATCGTTCATTTCCAGAACACGCTTCTCCAGCTTGAAATCGATAAATGGTCCTTTTTTAAGTGAACGGCTCATACTATCTTATTTTTTTGATTTCCTCTTCTCAACAATGTACTTATCTGAATACTTCCTCTTGGCGCGGGTCTTATAACCTTTGGCAGGCATTCCGTTCCTTGATCGTGGATGTCCTCCCGATGCGCGGCCTTCGCCACCACCCATGGGGTGATCAACCGGGTTCATGGCCACACCACGTACGCGTGGACGACGTCCCTTCCAGCGTGAACGACCGGCTTTTCCTGATTTCTCAAGTGCATGATCTCCATTGGATGTAACACCCACTGTGGCACGGCATGTGGTCAGCACCATCCTCGATTCTCCGGATGGAAGCTTAATGATCGCATATTTACCATCGCGAGATGTAATGGTTCCATAGGATCCTGCACTCCTGGCAAGCATCCCGCCTTTCCCGGGCTTCAGCTCGATGTTGTGAACGTCGGTTCCCAGTGGAACATTGGCCAGTGGCATGCAGTTTCCTGTCTCGGGTACAACCTTGTCGCCCGATATGATCTTTTGACCCACCTGGAGTTTTTCCGGAGCAATGATATAACGCTTCTCACCATCGGTATAAACAACCAGTGCAATCCTTGCCGAACGGTTAGGATCATACTCAATGCTCTTCACGGTGGCTTCCATGTTATCCTTATCCCTTTTGAAGTCGATCAGACGATACCTTTTCTTGTGACCGCCACCCATGTAGCGCATGGTCATTTTTCCGGTATTGTTACGGCCACCACTCTTTTTGATGGGCTTGAGCAAGGACTTCTCCGGAGTTGTTCCGGGGGTGAGATCGTCGTAAGCTGAGATCTCTTTAAAACGTTGACCCGGGGTTGTGGGTTTATATTTTTTAATTGCCATAATTCCTTAAATGTTGCTGTAAAAATCAATTACTTCACCTTCTGCCAGGGTAACCACGGCTTTCTTGAAGGAAGCAGTCTTACCAATGGAAACACCACTTTTGGTATGGCGTTGCTTACGCTTTCCTGCATACCTCATGGTATTGACTTCCGATACTTTTACATCATATAGCTCCTCAACTGCCTTCTTGATATCCAGCTTGTTGGCGCTCTTCTCTACTACAAAACCATACCGGTTGAACTCCTCCCCCTGGGCAGTCATCTTCTCGGTTACTATGGGCTTAATTAATATATTCATGACCTGTTCGATTCAAAACGATTAAGCATTCTTTTGCAGAACTTCAAGTGAACTCTCGACAAATAATAGTGCCGAAGCTTTCATTATTTCGTATGTATTTAATTCTGAAAGAGTTATGACCTTTGAATTCTGTAAATTACGCGACGACAAATATAAGTTTTTATTTCTTTCGCCGATGACGAAAAGAGACTTTTTGTTGTCGATCTTCAGATTTTTCTGAATGTTAGCAAACTCACTGGTTTTCGGAGCTTCCAAGGTGAAGTCTTCAACCACCATCATCTGCTTATTCTGTACCTTATAGGTGAGGGCTGATTTGCGGGCCAGCTCTTTCACTTTGCGGTTCACTTTTCCTCCATAATTCCTGGGTCTTGGACCGAATACACGTCCACCACCTCTGAATATAGGATTCTTAATATCACCAAAACGTGCGGTACCTGTACCCTTCTGACGCTTGATCTTCTTTCGGCTGCCCCTGATCTCACTACGCTCCTTGGTTTTGCTGGTACCCTGCCTGTTATGACCCATTATCTGTTTCACATCCAGGTAGATGGCATGGTCGTTGGGTTCAATCCCAAAGATCTCCTTGCTCAGCTTGACCTTTTTCCCGGTGCTTTCTCCGGATATTTTAACTACATCTAATTCCATCACTTCTCAATAATTAAATATGAACCATTTGATCCGGGAACAGAACCTTTCACTATCAGTAGATTGTTCTCAGGAACGATTTTCACCACCCTCAGGTTCAGTATCTTCACCTTCTTATTTCCGGTCTGTCCGCCCATACGCATTCCCTTGAATACCCTGGAAGGATAAGAAGAGGCTCCCAGTGAACCGGGGGCACGTAACCTGTTGTGCTGACCGTGGGTTGCATCGTTTACACCTTTAAAGTTGTAGCGTTTAACCACACCCTGAAATCCTTTACCCTTAGAGATTCCGGAGACATCCAACCATGTGTCGTCGTGAAAATAGTCAACGGTAATTACGTCACCCGGTTTCCAGTCCTTCACAAATCCCTTCAGTTCGATTACCTTCTTCTTGGGAGTGGTGTTGGCTTTTGCAAAATGGCCCTGTTCGGCCTTGGGAGTATTCTTCTCCTTTTTATCGTCAAAAGCCAGTTGAACTGAGGCATAACCGTCAGTTTCTATGGACTTCACCTGTGTTACCGTGCAGGGTCCAGCCTGTATCACTGTACAGGGGATGTTTTTTCCATCTTTATCGAAAACGGAAGTCATTCCGATTTTCTTACCAATTAATCCTGGCATTGTATTTTGTTTTTACCTGTGTTAGACTTTAATTTCAACTTCTACACCACTGGGCAGCTCAAGTTTCATGAGTGCGTCGATGGTTTTAGGAGTGGAACTGTAAATATCCAGCAACCTTTTGAATGAGCTTAGCTGGAATTGCTCCCTCGACTTCTTATTCACGAAGGGAGATCTCAATACAGTGTACACCTTCTTGTGTGTAGGAAGTGGAACAGGTCCACTAACCACAGCACCTGTGGATTTCACTGTCTTTACAATCTTCTCGGCTGATTTGTCAACCAGGTTGTGATCGTACGACTTCAATTTAATTCTAATCTTCTGACTCATTATCTATCTGATTATATCTAAACTTTTCCTGTTGCCTTTTCAAGTACTTCTTTGGACAGATTGGCGGGCATAGCCTCATAGTGACTGAACTCCATGGTGGATGTGGCCCTTCCCGAAGAAAGTGTTCTTAATACGGTTACATATCCAAACTGCTCGG
>JAOZUK010000376.1 GCA_029938715.1 Bacteroidales bacterium
GGATAATTCAATTTTGCTCTGTCAATGGCCTGCTGCAATGAAAAAGTTGTATCCTGAGCTTGTATCTCTCCGGAAATACCTAAACCGGCAATCAGGAGAATCGCAATGGCTACAGAAGGAATAGCCTTGCGTGTTTTCAGACGTTTTTTACCCGATTCGACATACCTGTACAGCACAGGAAGTACGATCAGGGTGAGCAGTGTTGAAGTAAGCATCCCTCCAATGACTACTGTTGCAAGGGGTCGTTGAACTTCTGCACCTGCTGAAGTTGAAATGGCCATTGGTAAAAAACCTAAAATATCAGTTGATGCAGTTAACAATATGGGCCTGATTCGTCTTTTCGATCCCTTTTTAATGATTTCATCCAGTTGGAGGATGCCCTCCTTTTTTAATTCATTCAGTCCGTTGATCAGGACCAGGCCATTGAGCACCGCAACACCAAACAGAACAATAAAACCAACCCCTGCAGAAATACTAAATGGCATACCTCTTATTAACAGTGAAAATACACCTCCCACTGCAGCAAGTGGTATTGCAACGTAAATCATCAATGTATGTTTTAGCGACTTTACAGCAAAAAACACCAACATGAAGATTAAGGCCAAAGCAAGTGGTACGACCAGCGATAATCTTTTTGATGCTCTCTCAAGATTTTCAAATGCACCTCCATACCGGATGTAATAGCCTGTGGGCAATTCCAGCTTTTCATCCAATGTTGCCTGAATCTCCTCAACGAGAGATTTTACATCCCTCTCTTCCACATTGATCCCCACATAGGTTCGCCTGTTCGTATTGTCCCGGCCTATCTGCATCGGACCGGGTTGATAGCTTATGTCTGCCACTTCTTTGAGAGGTATCTGACCGCCATCCGGCAGATTCACAAAAATGTTCCGTATATCATCTATGCCAGACCGGTGTTCCTCATCCAATCTTACCACCAGGTCGAACATTCTCTCTCCTTCATAGATTACCCCGGCCACACCTCCGCTAAATGCTGATTCAACAACGGTATTCAGGTCTTTAATGTTTAATCCATATATACCCAGCCTATTCCGGTCATAGAGTACTGTTATCTGAGGCAAGCCCCGGGTTGCTTCTGCCTTTACTCCTGCTACTCCATCAATGCCTGTAACTAATCCTGCAATCTCTTCTGCTTTATCAGCAAGCACCTCTAAATCATCCCCGTACAATTTTATTGCCACATCCTCACGTATACCTGTTAATAATTCATTAAATCGCATTTCTATGGGTTGGGTAAATTCAAAATTGATTCCGGGCAAAACACTGACTTCCTCTCTGGCCATATCAACCAGTTCCTTTTTTGATTTTGCTTTTGTCCAGTTTTCCTCCGGCTTCAGAATGACAAAAATATCTGCAATATCGATAGGCATCGGGTCCATGGGTAAATCGGCCACACCAATCCGGCTTTGAATACTTTCAATCTCATCCGGAAATTTTTCCAGTAATATTTGCTCCAATCGGGTCGATGCATTTATCACCTCTGACAGGGATGTTCCCGGTTTCAGAAACGCCTGAAAGGCAAAATCCCCCTCATCAAGTTGCGGGATAAATTCGGCACCCAATCTGGTAAAAAAGAATCCTCCTGAGATTAGAAGAACCAGGGCACTTAAGATGACTATTCTTCTTCTTCTTAATGCCCATGAAATCACAGGTTCATATATTTTTTCAAGCCCCGCAATTGCTTTATCCCCGAATGTTTTCTTATCTGTTTTAGGAGGACGTAAAAATACGGATGCCATCATGGGTATATAGGTCAGACACAAGATAATCACTCCCAAAACAGCAAATCCGAATGTCATGGCCATAGGAATAAACATTTTACCTTCTACTCCCTGTAAGGCTAAAACCGGGATGAATACAATCAGAATAATAAGTTGACCAAAAAATGCTGAATTCATCATTTTACTGGATGAATTGTACGCCAGTTCATTTCGTTTTGCTGAATCCAGCTTTTTCCCTATGTATTTATTACTGTGGAGATAGAATATCATACTCTCAACAATAATTACCGCACCATCCACCAGTATCCCAAAATCTATGGCTCCGAGACTCATCAGGTTGGCCCAGACACCAAATAAGTTCATCATTATGAAGGCAAAGAGTAATGCCAGGGGGATCGTAGATGCAACAATCAAACCACCTCGTAAATTGCCAAGGAAAACAACCAGAACAAAAATAACAATGAGCGCCCCCAGAGAAAGGTTCTCAGCAACAGTCGAGGTTGTGCTTTTAATGAGCCTGCTTCGATCAAGAAATGATTTGATTGCTACCCCTTCCGGTAGTGATTTTTGGATCAATTCCATTCTTTTCTTAACAGCCTTAATCACATCATTGGAATTTTCACCTTTGAGCATCATCACAATACCTCCCACAGCTTCGCCCTTTCCATCTTTTGTGAAAGCACCATATCGAACGAAATTACCGAACTTTACTTCAGCCACATCCCTGATAAAAACAGGTTGACCGTCAATGTTTGTAACCAGGGTATTCTTGATATCGTCCAGGGACCTCATCAAACCTTCCCCACGAATAAAATTCGCCTGAAAGTTCTTCTCTATATATGCTCCTCCGGTATTCTGATTATTGGCTTCGAGGGACTCAAACAGATCTGAAATGGTCAATCCCATGCTTCTGAGTTTGTCTGGATTAACAGCAACCTCATATTGCTTACCCCTGCCTCCAAAAGAGTTAATTTCAACTACACCGGGCAACATGGCCATTTGCCGTTTTACAATCCAATCCTGCATGGAACGCAGTTCCATATCGTTATATACCGTATCATAACCAGGTTGCACCTCAAGCGTATACTGATATATTTCACCCAGACCGGAACTTATTGGGGCCATAAAAGGTTGTCCGAATCCTTTAGGGATTTTTTCCTTTACTTCAACCAAAGCTTCGCTCACCAATTGTCTTGGTAAATAGGTTCCTGCCTTATCTTTAAATACGATGGTCACAACCGATAACCCAAACCTTGAAACACTTCTTATCTCAGTAACATCAGGCAGGTTTGCTACTGCCAGCTCCACCTGGTACGTTACAAACTGTTCAATGTCTTCTGTACCCAGATTTGGGGCGGTAGTAATTACCAATACCTGATTATTTGTAATGTCAGGCACTGCATCCAGCGG
>JAOZUK010000135.1 GCA_029938715.1 Bacteroidales bacterium
TTATAGAACTCATAATTGGGTTCTGGTTTCTTCCATCCCTTCTCTTCATTGTCCCATGGTTTTACGTCCACTCCAGGAGTAAACCTGTACTCTTCAGGATCTTCATCTACCCATGTGTAAATATTTGTCAGACTAAGCGATGCAGTGGTGCATATATCGACGCAAAGGCCACACCAACAGCATCTGCCATAATCTACCCTTGGCCTTAGTCCGCTGTCACCATCTTTGGTCTCAATACCCTCCACTGGTACGAGATCAATGGCTTCATTCTCACAGATGGTTTCACAGGTTCCGCATCCGATACATGTGGCAATATCATTCTTGTGAAATCCGCGGTAACGATCAGCACCAGGACGCTCTGCAATAGGATCTTTTATTGTAACCGGTTTATCAAAGACCTTTTTCCAGGCACTGAAGGGTATAATTACATCTTTTAAACTCATAGTTATAATTGTAATCTTTCGTTATCTTTCAATTTCCGGCGGACAGGTTGCCAGTGAGACCATGATGGGTGAAACATCGGAAATATTTGCATTGATAAGTAATTTTTCCAGGACAGCCACCGCATGGGTATAACTTGGACCGCGCAAGTTGATCCTTCTTGGGTACATGCTTCCATCAGCAACCATATAGAATGTATATTCACCTCTGCTTGATTCGCAGCGTACAATGGTTTCTCCTTTGGGAACTTTCCAGTGCAGTACATTGGGTGTTTCCGCTTTAAAATCACCTTTATCGGGCATTTTCGCCATGATCTGCCTCAGCAGATCAACCGTGGTATCGACATCTTTTCTCCTTACGCGGAACCTGGCAAAAACGTCCGATTCATGTTCCAGATTGTAATCAAATTCCAACTGATTGTAGAAGAGGTATGGATAATCCAATCGAATATCCGTTTGATATCCTGCGGCTCGGGCAACCGGACCTGTAATGCCGTATGGTTCGATCCAGTCGTTGGGTATGATACCAATACCTTTTGTTCTCTTTTTGAAGACCGCATTGGAATAGATCAACCGGTCAATATCTTTCATGAATGATTCCACCTTTTTCAAGTTGTCCTCCAGGCGATCCTTAAATCCGTCAGGAAGCAGACCGCGCACCCCCCCGGGGAGGATATACATGTGGTATATGCGACCTCCCGTTAGCTCCTCGAAACGGTCCAGGATAAGTTCGCGGTAATATAATCCCCACTGGGCACCCAGTCCTAGTCCGATGGTCCCTGCCTGTCCGGGTACCATCCTCAGAAGTACTTGTAAACGGGCCATTTCCAGTACCAGCATCCTGATCCAATCTGCCATGGGAGGAACATCAATTCCAGCCAGCAATTCGGTTCCACGCGCAAGATTATACTCATTAATGTCAGGTTCAGGAACACACATGCGGATACAGGTTGGGAAGCACTGAATATATCTTCTCCTTTCAAAAAGCTTTTCAAAACCCCGGTGCAGATATCCCACATGGGTTTTTGCATGCATAATTTCATCTCCGCTTATGGTAAGCTCAAGGGACATATTACCGGTCACCCCCGGATGATTGGGCCCCTGCCAAATCTTAATATATTTCTGGGAGTCAAGGTCCATCACAGGCATTCCCTGCTCATCAGCTTCAGGAAACATATTCCTGTTATTTTTCCACTGTAAGCTATTATTAGTCATCAGGATAAAGCATTTGTTTCATAAATGTTGCCGGATCATTTGTCTCTCGCCCTGGTCGCGGAAAATAGGTCTCTTCAGAGTACTTTTTGGTATCAAAATCCCGGCGCATGGGAGGTATATTATCCCAACCCTCAAGAAGGAAAGGATCATCTACACCAGGGCTTCCAGGAAAATCAATGCCAAACATTTCCTTCAATTCCCTTTGGAATGTGGCAGCATGTTTCCAGAGGTGATGAATAGATTCCATTGTTGCATCATCCCTGTGGATAAAAACTCTGATTCCCAGATCCTGTTTCTCCTTTGGATTATTCAGGACATACGTTATCTGAAATTTATCATCTTCAATCCAATCTACCGCTGTGAAAATAACCAGTACTGTAAATCCATGGTTTGTCTTCAAACTGGTGATCATTGGGATCAGTTTCGATGCTTCCAGGGATACAAATATCTGTCCGGGCTGCGATTCAATCACATCATATATTGGAAATCGTGCTTTTATATGGTCAATTAATTCGTTCATCTTTTCTTAATTACCAGTTATAAGTGGGCATGTTCCAATCCTTAATAATCTTCTTTTGATTGGCTTTATACCACTCCAGTTTTTCAATATACTCATTGGCACCTTCAGCATTTCCACTTTTTATTCTCTCTTTTAGCTTGTTAAAGCCTGCAAGTATGGCTTCAGGTCTGGGCATACATCCGGCGATATAGACATCCACCGGCAGATAGTGATCCAACCTGTTGATGGTGTTGTAACTGTCCCAGTACATCCCTCCGTTAATGGTGCAGCTTCCCAGTGCGATGACATACTTTGGATTTTGCATCTGCTCGTAACTCCTGATTACACGCTTTAACGTCTTTACTGCGAGATATCCTGATATGATCAGTACTCCCGATTGCCTTGGGGTAGGTCTCATGGCCACTCCAAACCTGTATGCATCAAAACGAGGGGAGAAAAGCGGGGGGAGTTCAATGCTTCCACAACCGGTACCATATGACAGTACCCAGAGAGATTCCGCCCTTGCCCAGTTGAGAAACTTTTCCAGCACTCCTTTATAGGGCGCTTCAACTTTCGGAAGGTCTGTGCAGAAGTAGTCGTTCAAAGGATCCACCTGAATTTCCTCACCGTCAGGTCCAATGACCGTATGTTTTTTGTTCTCCGGTGCGAGAAATTTATCTTGTTCCGTCTGCTTTTTTTCTGACATGGGTTTATCTTAGATAATAAATACGACAATTGCAGCAATTCCAATGACCAGGGGTATTTTCAGGAACCACGGGATGGATTGATCGACCCTGAACCTGGGGAAAACCATCCCTACAAATACCGACCAGAAATAGATCAGGAAAGTTTTAATAATCAAGACTCCCCAGTTGGAGGCACCTCCGAAGAAGAGGTTCATGTACAATACAGCTTCAATGACGTGCAAAATGGCCCTGTTGGTTTGTAATACACCCAGGAATGTTCCGTGGTATTCGGTGGGAGGCCCAACTGGATTCTCCTGGGGTGCCATCACCACATTGAACGGGGAATGACCCATTGCTCCCAGAAATGATAACATTGCGGCTATAGTAGCCAGTGGATTTGTTACCATGGTCCAGTTTTGAATTCCGCCCTGCTGGGCAGCAACAATCTCTGAAATCGATAATGTTTGATATTGAATGGCAATAGAAAGGATAGCCAGTGTCATGGGCACTTCGATGGCCGTGAATTGTGCCAGTCCACGTGAAATTCCGATGGCAGAATAGGGGTGACCACCCTCTCCGGCCCCCAGGGCCATCCCCAGCATCCCAAAGAACATAAAATAGGTGATAAGTATCAAATCGCCGGTAAATGAAAAGTTGCTCCAGTAATCTGATCCGTATATCAGTGGCATAAACAGGAAGATGCCAACACCTCCTGAAAGCCGGAAAACAGGACCCAGGTAAAACATAACCCCATGACTAAGCTGGGAACGAATGCTGTAGTTTTTTATGAGGTTGATATATGGCTGAAAAACCTTGATCCCCCGCCGCATTCCTAATCTGGCTATTATCTTCCTGATGATCCCGGCCATGATCAATCCCCAGTTCAATACAATGAACAGACCCAGCAGGACAAAGACGATTCTTGGAAAAATATTCATGGTTAAAACATTAACATATAAATGATGATTATATACAACATAATGTGCACAATATAGGTCTGACCATTGCCGGAATAGATTTTCCTGGTGTTTTCAGCCATGGAATGTGTAACACTATTTAAACCGTTCCAGAATGCTGAGACAACAGGGATGGAAAGGAACCCCAGAGCTTTATAAAAATGAGAGAACATATTGTGCGAAAAATGTGTTGTTTCAGGCTTGAAAGGCCTCTCTCCGGCGTAAACAATGTTAAACTGTTTTATTTTCTGAGCTTTTCTGCTCATGAGCAGCAACCACGAAAGAAGGATGATAAACATCACACCTATGACCAGCATGATCTTATACCCGCTCCAGTATCCCAAGTCTGTAGATGCTGTGACATTTTCCCAGTTCAGTGGGTCCGTGGGGAAATAATTGCTTTGAGACAGCATGGTCCCCACCGGTTTTAGAAGCAGGTCTGGCCTTGCCGAAAAAACCATAATTCCAATGATCAGGATAATTTGAGGAATGAGGTACCATACAGGAGCCTCTTTAACTTGTCGAAACTTATCTTTTGGCTGACCAAGAAAAACAGAGTAGATCAGTTTGAAACAGTAGAGAAAGGCTATGGTTCCTGCGAAAAAAATAAACATGCCCTGGAAGTACCATCCCTTTGACAATACGGCATTATAAAATAGCCATTTACCACCATAACCAGCCAGCGGTGGAATCCCTGCCAGAGTGATGATCCCGATAAGGACAGCGATAAAACTCAATGGCATTTGTTTAATAAGCCCACCCATTTCATACATATTATGGGTTTTAACCCGCATAACCACGCCACCTATTGCCAGGAACAACAGGGTTTTGAACAAAAAATGGTTAACTGAATAGGTTAAAGCTGTCATCCATCCCACATGAGTCACAAACGCAAGTGCAAACAGGATATACCCCAGGTTCCCAACGCTGGAATATGCCAGCAATCGTTTTGCATCTTCCTGGAATACTGCCATCAGGTTACCTCCCAGTGCAGTAATGGCTCCAAGCCATCCAAGGATATATAACAGGTTTTTTTGTTCAGCTTGTTCTGCACCCATCAGCAAGAAAAGCAGAACCAATCCAAATACGCCGGCCTTTAATAAAATACCTGAGACCATAGGTGAAACGTCCGATTCCGCTTCGGCATGAGCTCCAGGTAGCCAGATATGAAGTCCGATGGCTGCAGTTTTGGTCAGAAACCCAATGGCAATCAATGTATAAGTCCAGCCCGGCAGGATAGTGGAAGATAGGGTCTGCAGATCAAAGGTAACCTGTCCAATATGGGACAATGCAAAGCCGATGAAGATGAGGTAGGCCCCGCCAAGTGAAAAAAGCATATAATTCAGTGCATGCTTCATGCTCTTTTTTCCTCTGATAATAAGGATATAGGAGCCCAGAGTCATGATTTCCCAGCTAAAGAAGAACTGGAAAAGATTTTCAGCCTGGATAAGTCCGATCAGACCGGCATACATCATCACTGCAAAAGGGAAGAAACCTTCACGTTTTCCTTTCTCTGAATAACCCGCAAAAAGTGTAAGCACACCTCCCACCATAAAAATACCGCCAAAGATGAGTCGCAATGTGTCGTCTGCAATGGATGGATAAAGAAGAACTGAGTAGATAATCATTCCTGCTATGACGAGGCTGTTTTTTACAAATGCAGGAAGAAAATCCAATACGAATAAAGCCAGAATGAAATAGATCGGGATCAGATTAAGGGTGGGTCCAAGTAAAGATAGATTGTTTGTATAGTAGGAAGCGCCCAGGGCAAGAACAGAAAAAACAATGGGCGGGATAAGTTTTTCCCATTGAAAAATAATCTTTTTCTCTTCATCATCCTGCTCTTTCATTGCATACCCAAACCATCTGAATAGGTAGATTCCTTCAATGAATGACCCGGCAAGGATTACAGCGATCCAGACGAAAGATTTGTGCTGTGCAAGGTCCATGACCAGTTGCCATTTCCCATAAAAAGAGGGAAATGGAGGAAACCCAATCAGCATCAGAATGAATAATCCGAACATGAACAGTGACAACCGGTTTCTTCTTAAGACTGACCATTCCCTGATATTCGATCTCATAATAATTCCGGATATCCAGAAAAGGCCGGCTTTCGCGAGGAAATGACTGATGAAAATAGAGACAAAAATAAAATTGAAATGGTCGCCAAGCCGGGGAGCAAGCCCAATGATTGCAATCATTAATCCAATTTGTCCAATGGATGAATATCCCAGCAACCGGTTGCTGTTTTTTTGGACAATCCCAAGTAAATTGGAGCCGACAAATGTGACAGCTCCGATCACTGTAAGATAAGGAAGCCAGTCTAAGCTACTCAATGGCAATAGTTTGTAAAGGAGAAATATGGATGCTGTTGCTGTACCGGAGGATATCATGGCACTGATCCCAGGGTGAGCAGCCTCATATACATCAAGCGCCCATCCATTTGCGGGGAAGGGTTTAAGCTCCAGCAGAATAGCAATCAGCATAAGGAAGATTGCCACTGAGATTCCTTTAACTGGCAGGGTGTTTGATTGTAAGTAATCATCTATATTCAATGTTCCTGCAAAAAGATAGAAAAAGGATATGCCTATGAGCAGCATGGCAGAAATGACCCCTATTGCAATAAGGTATTTAAAACCGGCTGCTGCTGATTCCTTTCCCCGTTTGAGGTAAATGAGCCCTGCCAATGCAATGCTTACAATTTCAAGGAATACAAACAGGTTGAAAATATCCCTGGACATAATTAAAACGTTCATTCCCATAATCAGCACCAGGAAGAGAACAGATGATTTTAACCCCTGCTCCCTGAATGCACGGAACAGATAGATAAATCCCAATAAACCAAGTATATTGATGGCAGACATAAAAAACGACTCCTCCACTCCCATGAAGAGATTGATGGAAAAGGGAGGTTTGCTTCCGGCAGTATAAATATTCAAACCCCCTTCGGTTCCGGAATAGAGGTGAATAAACCAGTGAACAGAAATAACAGCCGCAAAAGCGATGGCCAGCATGCCCAACGCCATTCCAAATTCAAATCCCTTTTTTCGAAATAATCCTAATAAGAACGCTGTTCCCAGCAATACAGCGATAATATAAATCGGGTTTACCATTTTAATGAGTTGAAGTGATTGATTTCCAGGGATCTATTGTGTCGGTATAATTTTAACGAATAGGTTAGCAGCAAGGCAGTAATGCCTACACCAATGACGATGGCGGTTAGTACAAGGGCCTGGGGAACAGGGTCTGTTATCTGCGTGGCAGCATCAGTTTTTGTAACTCCTTCACCAATAATTGGAGCCGTGCGGTTTCGAATATAACCGATACTCACCAGCAGCAGGTGTATACTGGTATCCACAATACTGAAGCTGATGATCATTTTAATGATATTCCGTTGTGAAATGATTCCCCAAATACCCACCATCAACAGAAGGAAACCAGCTGCCATACTTATATTTTCCAATTCAAAGATTTTCATTCTTTCTATTTTTCCTTTTGATTCATGAATGATGCCTACAACTCCTCTTCCTCTCCCTGAATCTGGTTCAGCTCAAGAATGACATTCGATAATTCGGCTCCAACTTTAAGCCCTATCAGACTATAAATAACCGGAATGGCACCGGCGCTAAAAAGCGTTCCAAAATTTCCAAGGGGCAGGATCCTGTTATCCAGGAACCCGCCAGCCAGCAGAATCCCCAAAATCCCCAGCAGGATAAATGATATTCCGGATATAGCCTCTGTGTAATCAAGTAGCCGGTGTCCGATTCTTTTGTTTGAAATGGCAAGCAAAACCAAAATAAAGCTGGATGCAAGAACAGCTCCTCCCTGAAAGCCGCCTCCTGGAGTAAGGTGGCCATTCATAAAGATATAGATCCCAATTAAGGTAATGACTGGGATCAGTATACCACTCGCTGTTGAAAGGAACTCACTGGATTCCCTTACTGATTTTTTTCTGGACCCTTTTTCTGTTCGTAAAAGCAGGCCTATGATAGCTGCAGTAAGAAAAAGGATGGTCACTTCACCCAGGGTGTCTAATCCCCTGTATGTAACAACAATGGAAGTGACGAGGTTGGCAGCACCTGTCTCTTCCGGACCATTTACCGCATAGTATTCAGCGACAGGATTCAGTGCATCACGGCTTTCATATTGACCATATAAGTGAATCATCATCCAGGCCATGAAGCCAACAATGAGAAGCAGAGCACTATTTCTTAATATCTTCATGGCGGATCTTGTTTAAGATGTAAAAGAAAATACCCACTGTTAGTGCACTTCCTATGGAAGCTTCTGTGATGGCCACATCCGGAGCAGCCAGAAAAATATAGATGACCGATGCAAACAGACTGATGATTCCGGAGGCGATCACCGCCACCTGCAGGCTTTTATGATGGATAGCTATAAATGCCATAACCAGCATGATCACTGCCATCACTATAAGGAGGATGATCTGTATCATTGTTGTTCTTCTTTTGCAGTTAATTCTTTATCCCTGTATTCTTTCAGGGTATCGATATGAGTTCTTTTTGAGAGTGGAATGCCGGCAAAATGAGCTGCTCTTCCCAGTACATGGGATGATACCGGGTTGGAGATGATCACAAAAAGGATCAACAGTCCTATTTTTAACAACCATTCGGGGTGGCAGAGACCTATTCCAAGCAACGTTAAAATTGATCCCAATGTAGAGGCTTTGGTCCCAGCCTGAATTCGGTTATATACATCGGGCATGCGAAGTAAACCAATGGCGGCAAATAGAATAAACAGTGACCCTAACAGCGTCAATAATGCTCCTGCGATTTGTAATGCTTCCATGCTATAAGCTTTTTTCAAGGTATTTTGCAATAATAATAACGCCAATGAAACTAAGTATGGCATAGACGATAGAGACATCAATATAAATTCCCCTGTCGAAAAAATGTGCAAGCAGAACAATCAGTCCCACACTGCTGATTGTAAGAACATCCAGTGCCACCACCCTGTCGACCACAGATGTGCCCAACAGAAATCTGACTGTTACCAGCAGAAACGAGATCCCGATGATGAACATCGAGATAATGAGAATTGTATTAACCATAAATTACCTCCAGGTATTTTTCAAATTTTCGAACAATGTGATTACCAAACTCCTCCTGCTCCTCCTCTTTCATGTTCACACAGTGGATAAAGAGTTTGTCATCGATTATGTCAACAGTAAATGTCCCCGGAGTCAAGGTGATTGAATTGGCAAGGATAAGTCTTCCCATTTTGCTCTTAAGGGTAGTTTTTGCAGTTATAATTCCGGGATTAATGGGAAGCGAAGGACTCAGCACCCTGAAGGCAATATCGAAGTTTGACTTTACAAGCTCGATCAGGAAAACCCACAGGTACAAAAAGGTATACAAAAATGATCTTGGTGTTAGTCTTAAGTCATTAAAAACGTCGCACGTCTTACAGAACCCAATCGCTATGGCCAGAGAAATCACAGCACCGGTAAGGAGAATAAGGGGAGAGACTGAATTATTCAGTATGATCCAGAAGGCCAAAAGAATAATAAATAAGATAAGGATTGATTTTAGTTTCATTGTACTACTGATTAGATTAGCATTCCCTGTTTTTTATATTTTTTCATATTTCTGATAAATTCCTTCTCTATTTCCTTCAGCTGCTTCAGTTCCATGTTTACGCCATAGATCCTAATAAAGTCCTGTATTTGAGGCTTCTGAATCCATAATCCAATGGCGGCATCAAAATTTCTGAACTTGCTGTTTGATTTTTGATAAGTGATTATCTTCTCAAAAACTTCCCAATCTATCTGTTCAGGAATGTTTATATAAAACAGCGCCTTTGATTCGCTATTTTCGTAGATCCCCTGTTCAATTTGACGGATCTCAAAAAATTCTTTCAGGTGTATATAGGAAAGGAAACGTTTGACCTTTTTACTTTTAAAAAGAGTGAGTTTGTAGTCCTCAATGGATTTAATGATTCCGGCCAGGGCTGCCGCTTCAATCTCCTTCACCCTGAAAGCATACCTGTGGGTATCTTCAAAATTGAACCAGGCCGGACAAATATTGACCGAATGTCTGGATTGCAGTTCCAGACTAATCCTGCACAGCGTTTCTTCTCTGATATCATCTTTTTGAATCGGGAGATAAAATGCATTCCCTTTGCAGCTATTATCAGCAGGAAAATCTTCAGAGCAATAATATCCGGGATATGGATCACTGGAACAAAGGACCAGAAAGGGCAAGTCGACAGACAGCTTCGCAGATGTGAGGGTCTCCCGCTTTAGAATTGTACCGAATTTGGATTGGATCTGGTTCAATTTGATTAGTTTTAAATTCAATTGGTAAAATTACCTGAAAGGGCTATTAATGATTGAAAAGCGAAGTGAGATTTATGTAGAATCAATGTGAGATATCTCACATTCAATGAATGGCAAATTATTTACACAAACTAAACTGTGCAGTCTGCATTCAGAGACCACAGTGCTTCTTTAACGGAATGACTGATAAGGAATATGACTTATTGTATTCCAACAAGAAGGAGGTAGACTATAAGGCAGGAGAGACGATTTACAAGCAGGGAACGGAGTCGAAATACCTGATTTTCCTGTTATCTGGAATGGCAAAGGTCTATGTGGAAGGTGATAACAACAAGAACTTCATCCTTGAACTGGTCAAACCTTTTCAATTCATCGATATCCCTTCAATTTTTGATAACGATATGCTTTACAGATCAAGTTCGGCCGTAGTAGATTCTCGAGCCTGTCTTGTCGATTTACAGGCATTTAAATCCATCATTCTTGGTAGTAAGAATAATATCCCAAGGCTGGTGAAGCATTTCAACCATATGCAAAACAGGTACTCTAACCGGCTCACCAATGTGATTTATAAAAATATGGAGGCACGTATCGCCGATGCCTTTCTTTACCTGGTCAATGAAGTCTACTTTAGCAGGGAATTTACTCTGACCATTAGCCGGACTGATTTGGCCAACCTTGCAGGAATGTCCAGGGAAAGCACCAGCCGGATTCTGAGCGAGTTCAAAGAACAGGAAATTCTTAAAATTGTGGGCAAGAAGGTAGAGGTGCTTGATAAAAAACAGTTGGAACATATCGCCAGGTTTGGGTGAGATTCAGGGAAAATGTACTGAGCAGGGTCGGGATCACGCTCATCGTGCTTCTGGTCAGGTTATCCTGTGTGGTAAGTACGATCATATAATTTGTCTGCTCTCTCTTTGTGACACACAGAAGGTGCTGGTAGCTGCTCCCTTCATTCGTGGATACAATGGCCAGTTCTCGCCAGTGATAGTTGCCATGAATCTCTGAAAGATGTTGGCCGGTATGGATAACCTGGTGTTCTGGAAACAGGTCCTGAAAGTATGCCTCTGGCGCCTTCTCCGTTTGGAAAATCCGACCCCTGATAGATTCCTTCGCAGAGGAAAGGTTTGATCCTTCAAAATTGAGA
>JAOZUK010000377.1 GCA_029938715.1 Bacteroidales bacterium
CCTCTGCTTTGGTCTCAAACGGGAAGGTGGCAATGTGTCCTTTAAAAAGGTCAAGTTGTACAACATCCGCACCCCCCATTTCGAAACTGATCTTCGCATACTCTTCCTTATCTGAATTTACAATAAAAAGGAGCTGTCCGTCCGACAATACTCTCCGGTGATGAAAAACATCAGCCCCTGACTGCCCCGAAACTGTAAATGCGTCACCGGATAGCCGAACGGGCAGGTCCGGATCGGATATTCCATTGATTGAGATCCATTGATCCGGGAAATCTTCAGGCCAGGATTGCATCACATCAGTCAAATGACCATCTGAATATTCCGGCGGTGTACCCAGTGAAATTACACTCCCCCCGGCTCCCAGAAATTCTTCAATTAATAATATGGTCGGGGTATCAAGGTTGCAAAGCGATTCAGGAAGCACAACCCTCCTGTAGGATCGTTCTCCTACCAGCAACTGACCGTCTAAAACACTCCCATGATCCTTCATTATATTCTCACAACCTATATCATATTCCACCTGCAATCTCTCCAATTCATCCACAAGACCTCTGAAATCCGATTCAAGATCATTTAGTAAGGTCGGCTCTCCCCCTGGTATATAGTACATCCATGCTGTGGAAGTGGGTTCGATAACCAGGATATTATTGATCTGTTCACCGGTTGACATGGCCAGTGAAAGGCGGCCGAAATAGTCTGCCTGGGATCTGTATTCTTCCCACCAGGGTACCTGGTAAGAGAAAGATTGCGGGAAATCATGCTTTCTGTCTCCCATTAAGGTCTGATAGGACAGATGCTGATTCATCAGGTTAACACCCAGCACATATTCCCAGTCACCATTGCGTTTCATATCTTCAAAGGTGAGTTCCCACCCGGAACCTCCGTAAGTTTCACTTAAAGTACGCACCCTGCCCATTTGATTGGCAGCGCTTCTAAGCTCTTTCACTGCCCTCACATTGCCAAACTGATCTGGTCTTCCCTCCCAGGAATTAAATAGCATATCAATTGCCGGCACCTGGTGCCATGCATACATGGCCATGTTATCCCCGCCATGATGCGGGCTGGGCCATCCATGTTCCCAGTAATGGCCGGTCCAGGCAATCCCCTTCTCCTCTGTATATTCGTACCAGGGTTTCGACCACCGTTCGATGAAAAGCTCCAGCAGCAACCCATAATAATTATGCCTGATCCGACCGTAATCTCCTGTGTCTTTAATCAGAGATAACAGATTCGGACGCAGGTCATATCCCCACCGCTTTTCAAATTGTTCGAAAAGATCAGGCGTCCATCTCAGAAAATCTCCTCCCCGCGGGGGAGCGATATTCGGCTCATCGGTAAAGATACCGGGCATGGAGCCTCCGAACTCCTCCCCAATAGCCTCTTCATAGCCACTCATGGTAACTTCGATAAATTTTTCTGTCACTCCCGGCACTAATAGATCCACATATGAGAAGCCTCCAAGCCATGCATCTGTACGGTATTGATGCAGCTCATAAAGATAAAACCTGCCCTCCGACCCGGTTTCCCTGCCGGCAATCCCGGTAATATCCACCAGTTGATCATTCTCCTCTTTGAAAATATGAATATATCTCGACGCGCTATCCGGCTGAAGCACAGATTGCTCCACAATACGGATACCCTGTCCCTGGTTAAAGGATTCAGGCATGCGGTCGGGAACATGTCCGCCTGCAAAACCACTGGGATATGAATTTTCATCGTATATCCACAGATCCATTCCCAGGCTTTTTGCTTTTTGCATCGCGTAGGCAGCTAGATCAAACCACTCCTGTGAAAGATATTCGGTAAGCAGGCCATAACGCGGATGAATAAAAACACCCCCTATACCGCGGGCATGGAAATCCTCAAGCTGCTCATCAATCATCTCCCTGGTGATCTCCCCGTTCCAAACCCAGAACGGAACAGTTCGAAAAGATGCAGGGGGATCTTCAAACAGTGCACTCAATTGGGAAAAACTTTCAATTTTCTCATCCACTCTTACCGGGCTACTGCAAGAGATAAAAAGGATCAGGAAAGACAAAACAGAGAGTTGAGGACAATATTATTTCATAAAAACTGCCTTAAGGGTTGGGAACTGGCCCTAAAAATAGCAATTGATCGGGAGTCACATCTTTCTGAGCGTATCAAATAGTATAACGATGCGCTCGAAGTCATCCCAGATTAGTATAATCCGTATGCTCTAATCCTTATTTATCTAATGCTAAACAATAGGCTTAACTTTGTCCCTACCAGATACACCAGGCAAAGTGGAAAACACGATCAATACATTTACAAAAAAAAGAAGCGAGTTTCACTCCTTGAAGCTTCATGAGGCCATTGATTGGGGAAAATATTACTTAATGTTCATTAGTCATCATTCCACGGCCATTGAAGGATCAAGCCTGACATTAACCGAATCCCAATTACTTCTTGATGAAGGGATAACTCCGAAGGGTAAGCCCTTTGAACATTCACAGATGGAAAGGGACCACTATAATGCCCTGATGTTTGTGGCCATGGAGGCGGAGGCAAAACGCAAGGTAACCCCGGAATTCATCAGGGTCGTATCTGCAAAGGTTATGCATGGTACAGGCCAGAAATACCATGTCCCAGGGGGGGATTTTGATTCAGCGAAGGGAGACTACAGGAAGATTGGTGTGTTCACCGGGCAGACGTCTTACCCGAATTTCCAGAAGGTAGAAAGCATGGTAAAGGCCTTGTGTGAAGATCTTGAAAATAAAATAGATAAGGCTAATACGGTAACAGAAATTTATAACGTGGCTTTTGCTTTCCATTTTAATCTGGTATCCATACATCCTTTTGCAGACGGCAACGGCAGGGTTTCAAGGCTGATCATGAATTATATATTGATGTACCATGGAGAAATCCCGGCCATAATTCACAAAGAAGACCGCCAGGAGTATATTGATTCGCTGATAGAATCAAGGAAGATAAGGAGTTCACAACCCATAAGGAAGTTTCTTTATGATCAACAGATCAAACAATTTGACAGACAGATTGAAACCCAGCGATCAAGCGGAAAGGACACATTCCTTACCTTCCTGGCTTGACATATCAGGACCAAAATGCTTGAGCATTACAATGGGGTCAGTTTGGGAGAGATTGGTAATTTCCACACCCGCTCTGGCCGCAT
>JAOZUK010000031.1 GCA_029938715.1 Bacteroidales bacterium
TTGCTTTTTTCATGTGGTTTATCTTTTATTGTTCAATTGTAAGTTTGTCTATTGGTCTATATAACCCTGTAGCATTGATTAAGTTTAAAACAGAAATCCAGGATTAATACCTAAGTCAACATTTTTTCAGCTTCAAAGCCAGTTTATTGTTTTTCATTCCGTTTATTAATAATTCGGATTTTACTCCAAGTGTATTAATTGCACCACACAACAGTGCGAAATCATGATCAGCTCCCATTTTATCCAGCTGCTCCTGGTTCTTCAGCTCAGCGGTTACACTTATTGTATTCTCAGTTTTTGCTATGTTAAAGTTTGAGCTGTATTGTTGCAGGTGACCCAGCAGTGAGTTCAGGGTCTGAATAAGTTCCACATGCTTTTCGGATGAAGGTGTAATGGCTATTTCCAGTAATGTCATAATTTCATTGTAACAGTGGCAGATATATACTTTAGTGCAGACTTGTTTGCAATTGGAATGCCAAAAATTACATAGGGCTGATAAACTGACTATTACAGAATTCAGGGTGAGAATAACGGTTGGATATTCAGGAGTATATCCGTGAAATATAACGGATACTATGAAATATAACGGCGATTACCGTCAATGTTTAGGACGCTGAATCTCCAGTTTTCGCATGCGCGACCGCAGTGTTTCAGGGTGCATATCCAGTATCCGGGCAGCACCGTCGGGGCCTTCAACACGCCAATAGGTTCTCTCAAGCACTTTGATGATATATTGCCGTTCGTACTCATTCAACGGAAGCATCTCATCTTTTTCATCAAAATCCGGCTGCTTTAGTTGTTCAACAACCAGTTTTGTGCCAGGAGATATGATGATGGCCCTTTCAATCACATTTTCAAGTTCACGGATATTGCCGGGCCACGTATAACTTTGCAATTGCTTAATGGTTTTTGCCGGAATTTTAGTAATACACTTGCCCAGTTTAAGATTAAAACGTTTTACGAAATCCTGTGCCAACAGAGGGATATCTGAGATCCGGTCTCGCAAAGGAGCAATGGTAATCGGGTAGACCTTAAGGCGGTAGTACAGATCTTTTCTGAACAAATTTTTCTGAATATCCTCTTCCAGGTTTCGGTTGGTAGCAGCTATGATCCTGGCATCTATTTTTATTGTTCTGGGATTGCCAACTTTTTCAAACTCTCCCTCCTGTAATACACGCAGGAGTTTTGGCTGAAGTTCAATGGGTAATTCACCAATCTCATCAAGAAAAATGGTACCCTTGTGTGCCAGTTCAAATCTTCCGATCTGATGCTTAATTGCCCCGGTAAAAGCACCCATTTCATGACCGAATAATTCACTCTCTATTAAACTTGCAGGTAAGGTAGCGCAATTAACTCTGATAAATGGTTTATCCCGTCTGTTACTCAGGTTATGAATCGCCCTGGCAAACAGCTCCTTGCCTGTTCCTGTTTCCCCCTCCAGCAAAACAGTAGTATCCAATGAAGCAACCTGTTCAACCCGGTATAGGGCATGTGTTAATGGCTCACTCTCCCCAATGATATGTTCAAAATCGCGTTTGTTTTTAATCTCCTTCCGCAAGTATATGTTTTCAGCCTGAAGCTGACTTCTTAAATTCTCTATCTCCTCGATTTTAGACTTTAATTTAGCTTCTGTTTTTTTCAATTTACTGATATCGATGGCCAGACCTATCAGGTACTCCTTCCCATCAACAAGCAACTTGCTGCCCGATCCAAGGTAGGGGATTTTTTCACCCGACTTGGTAAGCATATTGTACTCAACCGTCCTCTCCTTTCCATCGCTTATCACTTTCTCGAATACACCCAGAACCCTCTCCTTGTCAGAGACATCTTGAAAATTTGAGACAGGTTTATTATACAATTCGTCTTTAGAATAACCAAGGACTAATTCTACATTACTGTTCCACATTAACATCCGGCCTTCCTTATTAAAAACATACGCAAGTTCGGGCATTCCCTGAAGTATTTGTTGGCCGGTTAAAAGTTTAGCAGGAATTGGCTCTTTTAATTTTGTCATAAATAATAGAAAGGAACTGTAAAAGTAAGAAATACATAATGATTAAATATATACGATTTTCATTTATATTCCTGATTCCCTTTGTCAGGTAAACTCTCCCTGTTTTCCAACCGGTACTCATCTTTTTCCTTGCTCTCTCGAATCATGTCCTCTTTATTATCCATAACCGGTGATTCATCCAGCGCTTTCCAGTCAAAATTTTCATCAAACGGGTCGAGTGCCTTCTGAGGCTCAAAGACCCTTGGATCCGCCGGAATTGCAGAGTATGTTCTATAATTTGGAGTAGAGGTAAAAAAATCGGCTAAATCAGTTGCGCCCGCATCGTATTGATTTAAATAGGGCATCCCCAGAATATTCCAGAATGTTTTAAAAATACTTCCAAAACTATAATGATCATGACTCACATAATCTTCTTTTACCCAGGGTGATGCGAGCATCAAAACACTGCGGTGGGCATCAATATGGTCAACGCCGTTTTGAGCATCATCCTCGGTAATTACAATTAACATATTTTCCCAATATGGGGTGTGCGAAAGGTATTCTACAATTCGGCCCACTGCCAGATCGTTGTCGGCCATGTAGCTTTCGCGGAAAGGATAACCCGCTTCGGGACGCTCACCAGCACCATGGTCGTTGGGAATAATAACGGTTATAAACGCTGGCATTGTCTCCTGCCCACTTATCCATTTTTTTTCAAACTCCTTTTGAAACTGGTCAATCCTGAACTGATCAGGAATTGCCATGTTGTAAGTTGGATACTGTTTTGAAGTGCGATCCCAGATTGGTTTTGGTAGCGGATAATTAATGTAGTGTCTTATGCCTTCGTATTTATACTTTTCGTCGTAAATTCCCGGTTCAAACATAATGCTGAATCCAAAATTGAAAAAGTCGATATTGTTGCGTTCCAGGTGATCCCACATAGAACCCGCTTCGTTGTAATCTTCAGGATAAATAGCTCCCGCTGCGCCATTCATGGCATAAACTCCTGGTGCTTTTGAATTGAAATCAAAGGAGCGATTGCCTCCATAACTGGCAGCCGTGCAGGTTTCACACCACTCGTTTGGGTAAGTGTTTACCAGCCACCGATGACCATCGGCTGAAACATCCGAATCCACATAGAAATTATCGGCTATGGCAAAATTGTTTGCAATTTTCAGATGATTCGACATGATATCTGCATTCTGAACCGAAGCTGTTCGTTGCGAATTCTGAAATGAAACACCCGAGCCGTACCGGGCTAAACCAACTTCACCATCTCCTTTTTCAACTTGTCCGAATACTTCATCATAGGTGCGGTTTTCCTTCGAAATAAAAACAATATGTTTAATGGGACTCTCTTTTTCTCCAGGATAGAGTGGGATAGGGTTGTTTTTTCGCCAATCAAACTCTCCCGAGGAGGCCTTCTTAAAGTCGAAATTATTGGTAATTACCTCTTTCGTATATTTTTTCAATTCTTCATCCGAAGGAATATTAAGAATTTGAACCGTACCTTTCATTAATGAGCCAATGTAGCTTCCAGATGGAGTGACTTTAAAATTCTTTCCACCGTTCGGGCCACTTCCAAAACCTTTTGCATTAACAACAATCAACTTTTTACCGTCATTACTTACTTTGACTTTCGAGGGAAACCAGCCGGTGGGAATGTGTCCTAATACTTCCAGTGTTTTTACATCGATTACTGCCACAGCATTTATTCCAGACTCAGCCACAAACAACCGTTTATTGTCGGGTGAAAGTGTGAGACCAAATGGAATGACACCGCGAAATTGTTTTACACGGTCGTCGGGTTTCAGATATATAGTATTTACAACTGTGTCTTTATCAATGGAAATCACAGAAATATTGTCGTTGGTTCCGTTAGTTACAAACACATATTTTTCAGTTGCAACTAATGAATTGGGACTGGCCCCTCCAACGGCGGGAATGCCTTCTACCTTTGCGCCCACCAGATGGCCTGTTTTTGTTTTGGCAACAACTTTTGGATGGTCAGGATTCTCCAGATTAATTGTGAATACTGAAAACGCTTCGGGTGCATTCATCTCGCCTAAAGCCGGAACAGAGATACTGTCGTTTTCAATTCCTTCAATCATCTCCTCACTACCATAAGCAAAGGCAGGAAATTTTAAGGCTTTTTTTCCTACATTTTCCGCAGTGATTCCATTTATTACACTGTATTCGAACATGCCTGAATTGGCCACATAGATTCTCCTTTCATCTGGTGATAAACAAATTCCAAATGGATATCTTCCTACAGGAACACTGTGTTCCAGCTTGCCTGTTTCTGTATCGATAATGACCATTCGAAATCCAATTTGATCAACAGCGTAAAGCCTCTTCCCGTCTTTTGAAAGGGTCAAATCACCAATGTAACCGTGGCTGTAGTCTGTATCACCCGAAATATAAGAGCAATCAATTGAGGCCTTTTTCTTACCGGTATTTATGTCGAAAACGAATATTTTATTTTCCTGTCCTCCGGCAACGTAAACGGTCTGGTTATCATTGGAAATTGCCAGTCCCATAAAAACTGAAGCTAAAATTCCTGCGTCTGTTGATGGACCGGGAGGAACTTGTTGTACCTCTGGTGTGGCGGATAAAATATTACGAATAATTGTAATTGAAAGAGGCCCTGTTCCCGAGTTGGCAGTAATTGCAGTATTTCCGTCGGGACTTAAGGTCAGCCCGTACGGGTGCGGCGCAACAACAATACTTTTTCCAGCAGGCGCAACAATTCGTCCGTTGGGAATAACGGTTTCTCCCTCTTTATCAATGGTTACGAAGCGATTGCCTGCCGGGACATTAATAATCCACAGGTTGGAGTTCCTGTTCTCAGAACAGGAACTCAATAGAAACAGGCATAGGATGTAGAAGGTGGTTTTAAGTTTCATGATGATTTGTTCCTGTTAAACCAATATAAGATTTTTTACTCGAACAGATCCCAAATCCACCTTTTCACTTCAACTCTTAATGTATAACCACTAATTCCGTATAGACCCTCTTATTGGTATTTATTTTCATCAAATACGTGCCAGCTTCTATACCGGATAGAGGAATAGTCAGAATATGATTTCCTGTAATTAAATTCATATCATTTACTCCTTTTCCTACTTCCCGTCCCCTTAAATCGAAAATGGAAATATTTAATTCTGTTGGTTTTTCTACGGTTAAGTCCACAGTAATTTCTGTGTTAGCAGGGTTTGGATATATTCCAATAGCGTGTTCGAATTTGGTTGCATTTCCAACAGATACGGGTCCGTTTTTATATGTTGCTGCAATAACTGCATCTCCTGCAGTCGTGGTCAGAGTGGTAAGTGGTGAATTGACATTCGCTATGATAGGCGAACCGGATTCAATGACCCATTTATCAAATAACTGATCCACGGGAGCTGTGTTAGCTGAGATATAAAAGGTGACTCCCGGAAGGTAGGTTCCACTTCCAGCTCCATTCTTAACTGTAAGTGTATAGGGTTGGATTTCCGTAAAAGTGGCTGTTACAATGGCTGCGTTTGATGGCATTGTTAAAATAGTAGTGGCTGAGTTAGCATTGGCAATTTCAGGGCTGCCAGAGTTAATTTCCCAGTCATCAAACATCATCCCTTCCGGAGCTGCCTCAGCCGTTATGGTAATCTCTATACCCGAATAGTAATTGCCATCTCCACTACCCTTATAAACGGTCAGCGGATACCTTTCCCCGGCATTGGGATCGACAATTTCAATGGCATCAATCCGTGTGGTTACAACCCCTGATTTATGGTGGTAAAGGCGAAACCAGTTGATTGCGCTCAAATCGGGTTCTCCCTCTGTAATGCTTGCTTCGCTAAACTCCAGGCTGATAAAATTCCAGCCCGGTAATAACTCTCCAATGTCCCAGTTATACTCATTTTGATCAGCCCGTCCTGCGCTTCCTATCTCCACCTGGTTTGATCCAGCCATCTGTGAGGTATCGGAAACATAATACCAGAATTGCAATTTCCCGCTCTCTACTGATGCTCCTGAATTATAGGGCGTTGAGAATATTTTTTTATACTCATCGGTGGCACTACCGGTGAATTCAATGCATCCCAATCCCTCTTTTTGATCCGTGGTGTTTAGGCTTATCTGTCCCGATGATCCCCAGTCTTTCAGAAGATCACAATCATCCAGAAAAATACCTAATACTTTATATTGGGCAGTTACCTCTACATTACCAGCAGACATTTTAAGCAAAGTGTTTTCAGCATTTATGTCTTCGATCAAGGGATCTCCTGAGTCGATTATCCACCCAATAAATTGCTGTGCCGGAGGAGCTTCATCTGCCGATATATTGATGATTTCATTTTCGATGAAATTGCCATCGCCAGTGCCACTGTTAACGATCAACTCATACTTTGCGGCCCCTGCATTCATATCAAAAACCTGAATTTCATCAATCCTTGTGGTTACCTCTCCTATTTTGGAATTGGTAATATTGACCCAGTTGATGGCGTTTAACTCTGGCACTCCATGGATGTTTGCCTCACGAATCTTTAAGGTGACCAGATTCCATCCTGTGGACACACCGGTCAGGGTCCAGCTATACGCATCTGTATCCGGTGTGCCTCCACTGCCTATCTGGACCTGAATATCGGTCCCTATAAGTGATGCATCGGACGTATAATACCAGAACTGCAATATGGCATCATAAGCTGCGATCCCTGAATTATATGGATCAGCAAACACTTTTTGGAATTCAATAGTATCATCTATACCTCCGCTGAACTCAATGCAGTGGGTTCCCTGTTTTTGATCGGTGTTGTTGAGGGTTAAATTGGCTGAAGGATCCCAATCGGTGAGGGCATCACAATCATCTAAAAAATCCACAGAAGAGCCCACATTAATCAGCCGCATATGAGACAAATCTCCAAACAAACCCACACTATCCCTTATCATGCTCCACTGGAACTTATAGACACCTTCATCACCGGGTGCTGTGATATCAAAAGTGAAGGTTTTACTTTCCCCTGGTACTATGGTTTCGTCTGTGTTTAAATTAACCTCATCGGTACCCCAGATAGCACTACCCGGCGCAACCGTATACCCAAGCCTGAAATTGTCAGACGATGTCCAATCTGTGGTTCCTCTATTTTCCATCACAAGGCTGACTGAACTTGTGGCGCCGGGACCCATTACAGTTGGTACCACTTGAGAAGTAAATTCCGCATTATCTGGAAATGGAACGATGGGAATGGTGGATGTCAGGTCGATCTCCTGGCGAAGCATCTTGGTGCCCTCACCGGTCAACCGGAGGTACCAGTCGCTTGGCAGTTTATAGCCATCAATATCGAGGGTGACGAATTGTCCCTTTGTGGGATTCTGGCTGGCATTCTCTGTAGTTTTGAATATGGCAGTCCCTTCATCCACTTCGTCGTACATGGCTATATAGACCATGTTGCAACCTGCATCAATGGCATTAAACATCTGACGCCAGAAGAAGGTGCCTCCATTTCGTTTGATGTGATTGAATTTCTCACCCTTGAGGTTCACCCACGAGAATCCGGGAAATATCACAGGGATATAATCAATGTTCATGCTCTGCGCGGTTGCCAGATCAGGTTCTATTTTATCTCTTCGGAAGATATCTGCACCACTGATGTCACCGTATCTTCCAACGGCCCATGGGCTGATCACATCCAGTTTTTCATACACTCTTTGCCATTCGGGATCTTGCGTCCGCCAATCATCATTGACCCCTCCTTTTAAGGTGACCAGGTATTTCTCAGGAGCATCCTCTGTAAACCACTGGACCATATCTGCTGCCATGGGGGCTGTGAGGTTTTCCTTGGTGTTACCAACATTAATTCCCCAGAGTGAAAGTACCGGACGACCATTGTGATGCAGGTAGTTCGGACTCTCCGTTATTTTTAGATCATCCACAAGGTGCATCCAGTCATTCTTGAGATCTTCCACCACGGTGGTCGTTCCCCCTGACATATCATACATATTGGCAAAAACCCGCCCATGTGTTTCAGAAGCATGCCTTACATTCTGCAATACAGTATCTCGCTGATCTGTCCTGCTCAGGGCGGAGCTGATAAAGCGCTGTACAAATACCCCATCGATGCCGTAGTCCTTCATCCATTTCACATGGCGATCCACTGTTTTCGCGGTATAGGAACTAAACAAGCCGGCATTGGTAAGATCAGAATAGACGAAATCTGTTTCAAAAAGCTCGTCTGCATCATACTCCCGCAAATCGGGCCACATGTCGAAACTAATGTTGTCCGGATTCGGTGTAGCACCTCCCGACCAGTGTATCCAGGAGTAACCACTGCCATCTCCGGGTGCACCAAACCAGCCCTGGTAGCCAGCCATAATTTTATTGTTCATTGTACTGGGATCGACAATGTCCTGAGCGTTCAAGGTCTTACTGAACAGGAGAGATGCGAAGAGCATCGCGACTATATAAGCATGGTTTTTCATAGTGGAGTTGGATTTTGAATCACTAATAAAGGGAATCTGACTTAATTAAATATTAATCACAGATTAATTAACGAAAAAACGATGCAATCCTTTAAAACATCAATTGTCCAGATACCGTTTCTGGTATTCGCGCCATGTATTTATTGACGTGGTTAAAGCTATTTCCGCATCTTGCTTGATGTTGTAGCACTGAAGCCCGAAAGGCCCTTCATAACCATTGTCTTTTGCAAGCTTAACCAGATTATAGGTATTAAAAGTCCCTTCTCCAAGTGGTTGGATTAACTGATCCCAACCCATCTCTTTGGTGTTGCCAGAATCGGCACCGGAAATGGAGATCATATAGAGGTATGGAAGCGCATCCGTCAGTTTTTGCTCCCAGCCCTGGGTTCCTTCTGCTTTTAAGAGGTGGCAAAGATTGAATATAGCTCCCGAATGGCTTTTACAACCATTGAATCGCCTTCTTCCTGATTTTCCTGGTAAGCGTTGGCCCGGACAATAAACGTTACAATCAGGTTTCGGTTCTTCGAATCTACAATTGCTTCCTTCAGGCCCTCTTTGTAGGTCATGTTTCCTGTGCTGTCAATGTCAAGATTCCAGTAAATTTCCGGCAATTTTAAACCTGCGTTATCAAGGGCAGCTCGGCGGGCGAAATAGTCTCCGGCACCATAGTGGCCACCCCAGCCATCAAATCCCAAACGTTTAAAAAATTCAGCCTGTGCATCAACCCCTTCCGGAGCATGGGGCAGATTAGCAGCATTGGAAAAGCAGTAAAAGGTGTTGTCGAGATCCTTTTTTGGTGTTGAACATCCAAAAAGAGATGCAACTAAAAGGAAATAAAGTATTTTTTTCATGTGGTTGATCTACTTTTAAATTAATTCATATTGTTGAAACTTATTCATCCAGTCCACTACATGTTTATCAAGCCATTTAATACGGAATGGACGGGTCATTAGTGCATTGGCTGCATTGTCATTAACAAACTGTCTTGCAGCATTATCCCAGTTGAGTTTCCTTCCAAGGGTAACAGCAAAGAGTCCCATCATGGTTAGCATGTACACATTGTTTCCCACCTCCAGAGGTTCGAGACTTGGTTTACCGGTTTCTATACTTTTCAGAAAATCAGCTTTATCGGTAAGGGTATCCTTATAAGAGATATCATTTTCTCCAGGTACGAAATCCAGAATTTTGTCGCTGCTGGCAGAAAGTTTATCCGGATACTCAATCCGAATCCAACCCTCTTTTCCTATAAACTTCACATAGGGAACATCAATTAAAAATTTTAATATTAATCCATCGGCATATTCATAGTTAATCTCAAATGCATTAATCGTATTCCACAATCCCTTATCAAATGTTCCTGTTCCTTCAACGCTTACAGGTAATTCATACTCTTTCTTCATTCCCCACATGGCAATGTCATTCAAGTGGGCACCCCAGTTGGTAATCATTCCGTTACAATAATCCGACATGCGCAACCACCCGGGTCTGGAATCGATTCTTTTCGGATCGTGAACCCGTTTTAAGGTATAGGGTGCCTGGAAGGCAGGTCCCAGCCACATATCGTAATTTAATTCTTCAGGTATGGGCATTGTTTCCTGTGGCCCGATGGCACTTCCGTTAAGTTCTCCGGGAACACCAACCTCCACTTCCACCAATTCTCCGATGACACCGTTATGTACCAATTCCACTGCCCGGTTTATTTCCCTTAAGGAACGGAATTCGCTGTCCAGTCGATTGGCAACACCTGCTTTCTTAACAGCTTCAACAACTGCCGTTCCCCAGGCAGGAGCAACGGTAAAGGCTTTTTCCATACAAACATGCTTGCCGGCTAAAGCTGCGTGAATGGTAACAGGGGCATGCCAGTGGTCGGTGGTAGAGATCATCACAGCATCCACATCTTTATTGGCTATCAGCCCCCGGTAATCGTCGTATTCCTTTACGCCCTTGTACTTTTTACCTGCTTTTGAATAGAAGTCATTAATTACTTTTGTGGCATTTTTCATCCGCCATGAATCCACATCGTTGGTGGCAATAACACGATACTTATCAAGTGTAAGAAAACCGTTGTTCAGATTTGCAAATACCGCTTGACGGCCGGTACCTATCATACCCACATTGATCTGGTTGCTTGGAGCTGTTTTCCCAAATACGGTTGAGGGAACAACAGTAGGAAGTATCATTGCTCCGGCTACTGTAGCCGATGACTTTTTGATGAAATCCCGTCGGGTAGTTTTTTTAGTTTTCATAGTTTCCATATTCTTTTAATGCATCAAGCATCGCCTTTATATTCTGAGGGGGCACTTCGGCCTGAATGTTATGTATGGTGCTGAACACAAATCCACCTCCCGGGGCAAGCGCTTCAATGTTTCGTTTCACATTATCTTTCACCTGTTCTGGTGTCCCAGATGGCAAAATGTGCTGTGTATCCACACCTCCACCCCAGAAAACAATGTCTTTACCAAAATCCTTTTTCAATCGGACTGGTTCCATGCCTGTTGCCGTCACATGAACCGGGTTTAATATATCAACTCCCATTTCAATTAAATCCGGAATAATGGGCCGAACATTTCCGCATGAATGGAACAGAATCTTAATTCCTTGCTTTTTTCGTTTTATGAACTCCAATACCCTTGTAAAATGGGGCATATAATACGCTCTGAACTGATCGGGAGCAATTAGCTGCGATTGTTGGGTTCCATAGTCATCGCCCTCACCAACTACATCCACCACATCCCCAATTTCATCGAGTAAAGCATCCCAGTATTCAATTTTTAAATCGGCCATTTTACCAATGAGTTTATCAGAGTTTAACTCAAACATAAACGGGTCGACCATGGCATTTTCCATCCCTCGTACACGCTGGTGCATTTCAAAAAGGCCTGCACACAACCCTTTTGTAAATACTGGTTTCTCCCCGTCCCGGTATGCTATCGCTTTTTCCCGTAAACCCACAAACCGCTGTTTGTTGGAGGCATTGGGCCAGGGATACTTTTCAATTACATTTTCTTCCAAAAAATCAACATCCTCCATGGGGCTCTTCACCAATGAAAACCAATAACCGTCTTTTGGAAAATGATGTGTAAAGCCCCACTCATCGAAATATTCAAAATAGTTACCCCGGTCCTTCAGTTTTGAATAGACATCCCAGTTGTGACTTGTTAGGGGAAACACCCCACGCACATCCGCATCAAATTCCTGCAGGACTTCTTCTGAAGGGAGAACAATTTGTTGAATCACATCGGTCCAATCTGGCGGCTCTGAATCTTTCCCTTTGAACTTTAGATAATTCTGATAGGCAGTATTGGTAATTCCTGTCCATGTTGTTGCAGCCAGGTCGTATGGAACATGGTCGGCCTCCTGGAAGTTTAAGGCTTTTAATACTCTTTCTCTTGAATTCACATCTATAATTTTGTTACGGGTTTCATTCGGGGAACCAGCACATGAATGATTGTGATTCCTATTAAGTAACCAAAGGATGCTACTTTAAAAGCAATTTCATATCCACCCTGACTTGACTCACCTAATGCATGGCCCAGCAGTAATGCAGTAACCATACCACCTGCAGTACTCACCGTGGTGGCAAATCCGGTTACAGAACCAACTACATTTTTAGGAAACAGATCGGAAATTACAGTAAAAATATTGGCCGACCAGGAGCAGTGTGCTGCAGCTGCAAGTGCAATTAAGGCTACACTTATAACCAGTGAGGATTGATGTGGAACGGTCATGACCGGAAGGACTAATATTGCCGATCCAAGCATGGTTATTTTACGTGAAAAATTGACCGATTTCCCCTTTTTCATTAAAAAGGAAGATATGGCCCCACCGGTAATTCCTCCCAAATCGGCTATGACATAAATGGAGACCAGAGGCAACGCCATCTCTTTTAAATCGATTCCAAATTTTGTGTTTAGAAATTTGGCTCCCCAGAAAAGGTAGAAATACCACACAGGGTCGGCCATCAGTTTGCCCAGGGAGACAGCCCAGGTTTGGCGATATTTTAATAGTTTAAACCAGCTGATTTTTACTTTTTCCACCTCAGGTTCTCCGTCTTCAATGAAATCGATTTCAGCCTTATTGGTGAACCTGCTTTCACGTGGTTTCCTATAGAAGATCAACCAAAAGAACAACCAGAAAAAGCCAAGGAAACCGGACAAAATAAAAACCCATCTCCACGATCCCAGTCCAGCTATAATTAGAGGAATCAGGATTGGAGCAAGAATCGCACCTACGTTGGAACCACCATTAAATAATCCGGTAGCAAACGCCCTCTCTTTTTTGGGAAACCATTCGGCTACCGTTTTGATTGCAGCCGGAAAGTTACCAGCTTCGCTTATACCCAGCCCTATTCTGGCAAGGGCAAATCCAACCCATGTTCGGGCGGTAGCATGAAGCATACTTGCAATGCTCCACAATACTACAGCTATGCCCAATCCCACTCGTGTACCTACCCTATCTATAAAATAGCCCATTAACAAAGTACCAATGCCATAGGCAAGCTGAAATGCTGCAATGATGTACCCGTATTCCTGCTCGGTCCAGCCAATCTCAGTCTCTAGTAGTGGAGCCAGTATCCCCATTAAAAACCGGTCAAAATAGTTTACCGTAGTGGCAAAAAACAGCAAGGCCACAATTGCCCATCTGTAATTTGTCTTCTTCAATGACGTTTTTTGTTTGCTCATGCTGTTTCTTGCAGCGTCAAAATTGTTTAACTCCTTCGCTTACAGTAGGTAGTTTGTTTCCTGGTAATAATATGAAATATGTGGCATTAAAGAAGACGGATTCACAATTTATACCTAATCTAAAGATTTGAATACCTTAGTAATGTAAATTAGAGCAGCCTAAGGATGAGCTGTATCATCAGGGCAGGAGATATAGAACATGCGGCACTGTTATCTGTTGGTTTTACTGATCTTTTTATTCCATGGAATCCCTGTCCATGGTGATGGTGTTGATTATAGATCCCCCTGGAGATCGGGTGACTCTTTAACGCTGCTTCATTCGGGAAATGACCAATACCTGGATGATCTGCCAATGGCTGTTTCGCTAGATGGGTATATCTCTTTTGCCTGGGAGAACGACTTGTATTATCAGCAAGACTACTATTTCACCAATGGTTTTCAAATCGACTTTTTTCATGACAGGCTGCGACAATCGCCCATCAACAGGATATTGATTCCTATCCGGGATCCTAAGGAGGGGATCATCTGGTCCGGACTGCAGCTGCGGCAGGAGATATTTACTCCTAAAGATCTGGCCATGGATACCATATCAGCCGGAGACCACCCCTATTCATCCACACTGACATTGGCTCAGGTAAGTGTGTTTAATCTACCAGCCAGTCGGTTACGAATTGTCTCTGGATTGAAATTGGGTGTACTGGGGCCTGCCTCCCTGGGCTTCAAGACACAGGAGTTGGCACACCTGGTTTCCAATCCATCAAGACCCCCTCAGGGCTGGGACTACCAGGTGCGAAATGACCTTATCGTAAACTACGATCTCCAGGTTGAAAAGGGATTGATTCAGCATGGAATAGCCTTATTTGGACTCAAAGGAAAGGGCCGGCTTGGAACCTTGCATACCGACCTGGAGACAGGTCTATGGTTCAGACTTGATGCCCGGAAAGGTTATTTCAACCGGTTCGGGCCTTCAGGTGGTCCCGGACTAAATGTTATATTCCTTCTTTCCGCATCCGCAACCTATGTTTTTTACGATGCCACGTTGCAGGGCGGAGTTATCAATAAAAGTAGTCCCTACATACTTGCGCCTGATCATCTGATCCGGTGGCTGGGAAACCTGGAGGGTTCTATCACATTTGAATTTTACAGACATCAATTGGAAGTCTACACCCAGATGACCTCCCCCCGTTTCCGGTTGGCCCAACCGCATGGTTGGATGGGGATGGCATATAAATTATGGTTTTAGTCAATGGATATACTATTTAATAGCAAGTTCCTGCTGCATAATGCCGAAAGTTATGCTGAAGGCAGGTACAGGATTGAGGATTTCGCCTCCAATACAGAGGAAGTTGACCACAACGGTGAACCCTATATTACCCTGGTTCATAGTGAATCACACCTTGGATTGGTACGTGATGCATGTATGAATTACAGGGTATTAGCAGAGGTCAGCCTCTCTCCGGAGAGCTACCAGGCAGCCTGTTCAGCAGTTGGTCTTGCAGTTTTGGCTGCTGAAAGGAGCGATTTTGCAGTGGTCCGGCCTCCGGGCCATCATGCCAAACCCGATCAGGCAGCTGGATTTTGTCTTTTCAATAACATCGCCATAGCAACCCAAAAGCAGGTAAATGAGGGAAAAAAGGTCTTCATTCTGGATATCGACGGTCACCATGGTGACGGGACCCAGCAGATCTTTTATGATTCGGACCAGGTCCTTTATTGTTCCATACATCAGCAATTTGTTTATCCGGGTTCGGGTGACACGCATGAAACAGGAGAAGGTGCCGGAATTGGATACACCAAGAATTTTCCCCTGTCACAGGGATCAGGAGACAGAGAATTGCTGGAAGCAGTAGATGAGGCCATACAAAGGGCTACGGATTTTAAACCTGATGTGGTTGGTGTATCAGCAGGATTTGATGGTTACATTAAGGACAGGTTGTTGGGATTGAATTATACACTTGATGGATATTACCAGTGCGGGAGAAGACTCAGCCAATCCTTTGATCATGTTTTTGCGGTACTGGAGGGAGGGTATCACCTGGATAACAGAGCGTGCACCGAGCAATTCATCAGGGGAGTAAATAGTAAACTCTAAATCCGGATGAGCCAGGTTGCCGGAGGCATTTTTTATTATTAATTTTCGCATTATGAAAGCACTGGTAAAATCCAAAGCAGAAAAGGGGATCTGGATGGAGGATGTTCCAATTCCTGAAATCGGTCCCAATGATGTGTTGATCAACGTTTACAAGTCGTCCATATGCGGTACAGATTTGCATATTTATAGCTGGGATGATTGGGCTCAGAAAACCATTCCCATTGGATTGACCATTGGTCATGAATATGTTGGACACGTTTCGAGGGTAGGAAGTGAAGTAAGTGAATTTAAGGAGGGAGACCGTGTTACTGGCGAGGGTCATATCGCTTGCGGGCATTGCAGGAACTGCCGGCGTGGACGGCAGCATATCTGTGAAACCACCATTGGAATCGGGGTAAATATCAATGGTTCCTTTGCCGAATACGTGAAGGTTCCCTCCAAGAATGTAATGAAAATTAATGCTAAGATTCCTGATGAGATTCTCTCTATCATGGATCCCTTTGGGAATGCCACCCATACAGCTCTCTCATTCCCCATGATCGGGGAAGATGTGCTGATAACCGGTGCCGGACTCATAGGGAGCATGGCGGTGGCTGTTGCACGTTTTGCAGGAGCGCGCTATGTGGTGGCTACCGAGATCAGTGATTACAGGGCGGAACTGGCCAGAAAAATGGGAGCTGACAGGGTTATAAATCCCATGAAAGAGGATCTAAGATCTGTCATGAATGACCTTGGGATGATCGGGTTCGATATCGGGCTGGAATGTTCGGGGTCCCCGGCTGCCTTTAATCAGTTGGTGGAACATATGTACAACTCAGGGAAGATTTCACTTCTGGGCATACTCCCCCCCTCCACTCAGGTGGATTGGAACCGTATTATCTTCAAAGGGCTGACTCTAAAGGGTATTTACGGACGTGAGATGTTCGAAACCTGGTACCACATGGAGCAGATGCTTATGTCGGGAATGGACCTTTCTCCAATCATAACCCATCGCTTCTCCATCGATGAGTTCCAGAAGGGATTTGATGTGATGGAGAAGGGCAACTGTGGTAAGGTGATCCTGAACTGGGATTAGACTGGACCCTTAATCATTTCTCAATAATTATACTGTCAACCGGTTCTTCAGGCTGGTCTACTGCATAGAACTCCACAACAAGCTTGCTGTTTATACAGGTGGCCTTAATTGCTCCATAGTCAGCATCGCAGCAAAACAGGTCAAATTCATCCTCAGGCAATGGATTGGAATCGCAATTGTAGAGCGACTTTCCGCCCACCCCGTTTACGATATAGTAAAGACCCTCTTCACCCTTCTTCGATATTCTGGAGTAGATGTGATCATGGCCTGATAGTACAATATCTACCTGCTTACCGTAATAATCCCATTGCATCCTTTCGGTGCCGCCATGAGGGCCGGAAGAAAAAGGAGAGTGATGAAAGTAAACGATGTGAAAGGGGCTCTCTGAAAGATACAATTGCTCAGCTAGCCACTGTTTTTGATCCTCCACATTTTCAGTTACAGAGTTTAACGAATAGAAAGTGATGGGCCCCCAGACAAAACTATAATATTCTTCACCCTGGGGCAAAGTAAAAAAATTCAGGTATGGCAGCAGCCCATCCTTATTGTTTGCATCATGGTTCCCGGGCGATGGAAAAAATCGGTTGGTCTGCTCTTTGTACGCAGTTCCATTGCACCGATACTCTTCAGGAGCATCGAAATTGTAGATGTAATCCCCATAGTAATCACTGATGTTTCTTTTAATGGTATTTAATTCGCCCGATTCATAATTGTTATCCCCGGTAGTGATTATAAAATCAGGATCCCAGCTTTTAACCAGGTTTGCCACTTTCTCTTCCGGTTCACCTGCTCTCCCGAAATCACCTATTGCGGCAAATACAATGGTATCAACATCCATATGGATTTCCAAACCTTGAGGAGCAATCAATTCCATTTCACCACAGGATTGAAAAATCCAGGCTGAAACCATCAGAGTCCATGTGATTCTACGTAGCATTACCATAGTTTCTCCCAACAGTGAGCTAAGATAAATAGTCCTTATTTGCAATGGACTATTGCTATTTTAACACTTGATGGGGCTTACTGGTTCTTATATATTTTATTTAAATCATCCGCATTACGGTCCTCCCGTTCAGGTGCAGGGGTCATCTTTGGCGGATTGGTTTTTAGTAATTCCATTACCTCTTCCACCACACGTTCGATCTGTGGATCACGTCCCTGAAGCAGGATGTTGGGATCATCCCAAACTTCGATGTCGGGGGCCACTCCTTCACCTTCCCAGAACCAGTGTCCGTCGTTGTCGTACAGTCGGGCCCCGGGCAAGGTAATTCCTCCGCCGTCGATCAGCTGATGACCGGTGGCAGGTCCCACCAGGATTCCCAGCGTGCGTTCCCCAACAATGGGTCCGGCTTCCAACTCCTGGAAGGCCCAGGGCAAGCCGTCCCCACCTGATCCGGCCCATCCGTTTATGAGCATACCCATGGGACCGGTATTGGTTTTGATAGGTTGAGTATGATCCTTTCCATGACGCCAGTGAAGGTTGTAAACCACCGGGCGTTGTAGCAGTTCAAGGAATCGGTCCGCAAGCGCTCCCCCCCCGTTGAATCGTTCGTCGATGATAAAGCCCTGCTTGTCCAACTGACCATAGAACATATTTACCAGTTCGCGCTGTCCGCGCCTTCCAGTATTCGACATATAGATATATCCCAGGTTGCCGTCAGACAGCTTATCCACCATTTTTCGGTTGTCCTCGATCCACTCCAGGTATCTCAGGTTGATCTCTTCGTTAGGGGATAAACATTTTACCACCAACTGTTTTGCATCTTCCTTATTGCCCGATTCACTGGTGGTCAGCGAAACGGTCTTGCCCGAAAGGCCTTCAAAATTTGCATAGGGATCTTTTTCAGGATCCAGAGATACCCCATTGACCGAATGGATGTAATCACCGGCTTTCACTTTAACACCCGGCTTGTCAAATGGACTTCGCACCTCAGTATCCCAGACGGCAGGTTTAACAATTCTCTTGATCTGGTAACCCTTATCGGTAAGTTGCCAGTCAATTCCCAGGAATCCGGTGGACTTCCTTTGAACCTGCTCCACATCTCCACCAAAGGTATAAGTATGTCCGGCACTCAGCTCGGCCTGCATATTTGACTGGAGGTTGGACACATCCAACCGCGATCGGGCATCCTTCAATAGGGAACCGTACTGCTCCTTCAATCCTGCCCAATTCACCCCATGCATCTGGGGATCATAGAAAAAATCCCTGTACCGGCGCCAGGTATCATTAAAAATCTGCTCCCACTCCTCCCGGGGGACAAGGTCCATCACCAGGTCACTGGTGGGAATGGGTTTGTCCACTTTCTGGCTTTCCTCCGGTTTGATGATTCCATATTTGCCTTTCACATTAACCAGAAGCATTTCTCCATCGGCAGTCAGGTTTACCCCATTCACATCTGTAATCATGGTTTTCTCTTCCCGCTTCTCAAGGTCATAATAGACCAGCGATCTGGACTTGGATTCTGATCCTGTATTGGGGCTCCTTAAATATACCACCTTGCCCTTAAAAGAGGCCAGCCAGCTCATATTTCCGGCCTTGGGAGGCAGAATATCAATCCGCGACTCCAGGCCTTTCAGATCTATCTTTACCTCTATCTTTTCATCTTCGGATTTCTCTTCTGAGTCCTCCTTAGCATCTTTCTTTGAATCCTTTTTATCCTCTTTCTCGGTATCCTCCTTTGGCTCCTTTTTCTCCTCCGAATCGTCAGTTTTCTTTACCTCATCATTTTTAGGATTCAACAAGGAAGGTGTATCAGCGGTGAGGGAGATTACTGCCAGCTGGGTAGAGTTGGGATAGACCCATGTACCGTCGCCCATATCTGAGTAGGTGGCACTCATGTTCCTGTTGGTAAGGTAGTATAGGTATTTTCCATCCACACTGAACAGGGGCCGTGAATCGTCGTAAAATCCACTGGTGGCCTGATGCAGGCTGGAGCCTTCCATGCTATATAGAAAGAGGGCATTGTTCGAGTTGTCGAGGCCCAGGCTGAAAGCCAGCCATTTGGAATCAGGCGACCAGGCAATGGGGTAGGAGTACCTGCTTCCGTGTCCCAGGTTCCACTGCGATTTGGCAACCACGGTGGTCGACTTGGTTTCAATGTCAATTATCGATATATCATTGGTTTCATCGATGAAACTTAACTTCTTGCTATCGGGCGACCAGTATATCTGATATCCAAATCCTTTGGTCCGGCTGGTAAGTTGTACCGGAGGCTCGGCGTTATTCCCCTGCAGATAGATCTGGTATTCACCGGAAGCATCGCTCCAGTAGGCAATCTGGCTGCCATCGGGCGACCAGGCAGGCATCATATCGAAGGCTCCGCTGGACCTGGTCAGATTCAACACATAACCCTCCTTAACCGGTACATTAAATAGCTCACCCCGTGCTTCAAAAACAATCCGCTTTCCTTCGGGAGAGGCTGACATATTTCGGATGTTCTTGCTCACATTTACACTCCTGGGAATCTCCAGCGAGAGGTCACTGATTACATTCACCTGAACTGGCTTATAATCCATTGTGGTCGCATCCATCAGGTAGAGGCTCCCTCCGGCTTCAAAAACAAGCTCCTTAGAACCGGCTGAGAGGAAGGAGATATCGAAATCCTTCAGAAAGGTGATCTGTGAGGCCTTCTTCTGTTTTGTATCATACACCCAAACATTGTGTCGCATCTGCTCTCCCTGGTCGGAGAGGAAGAAGATCTGATCTCCCACCCAGGCAGGCTTGCCATCGGTGGCCGTATTATTTGTAATATTTTCAGCGTGATCTTTCTCCAGGTCATAGACCAGGATATCGGAGGTCAATCCTCCCCGGTATCTTTTGAAAGGATAGTTTTCCGTGATTTTTGTAATGTAGGCCAGTGACTTCCCATCGGGAGCAAAGCTGGCCAGCTCACCGTAAGGAATAGTCAGTTTTTCAGGCATTCCTCCATCCTTATCCACAAGGTAAAACTGGGAATAGGACTGTCGGCCACTCTCCCTTCGCGATGCAAATAGTATACGCTCTCCATCCGGGTGCCACTCCACCATGCGATCGGAATGGGACTGGTAGGTTAGTCTGGTGGGAACGCCTCCAGTGGCAGGCATCACATATACATCCTGGTTCCCATTGTAACTGGCCGTATAGGCAATGGAACTTCCATCGGGAGAGAATCTGGGCCATGATTCTTCTCCGGGTGAGTGGGTTAGCTGAAGGGCCGTACCACCCTCTTTGGAGGTGACCCAGATGTCGCCCCCGTACACAAATGTGATGTTGTTGTCAGAGACATCCATGTAACGCATCAGTTTGGCACTGATCTGTCCGAATGTGATCTGACCTGTTATTGCCATGGCCAGGATTAAAGCTGTTCTTTTCATAGGATAGGCGTTTGATTGAAAACGATATAAATGTAATAAAATAGTAAAGCATCCGGGTAAGCATTTATTTTGTAAGGAAGAGGGCTTAAGATGGACTGAAGAGTGAGAACAAATTACCACAGTGCTTGTTCCCAGAGTAGTATTCATCTTCAATGCCCTTGTGTGATAAGGGCTCTGATTCATATTAATACTTGTAGAACATGAATAAATTTGAACTCTGTAAATTTTCAGAATTGGAAGACCGCCAACCCAGGCATGCTATGGTAGAAGATCTGGATCTGGTCATCATCAGGTATGACAATCACGTATCTGTTCTATATGGTCGCTGCCTCCATCGGGGAGCTTTAATGGCAGATGGACATATTGAAGGGGAGAATCTCATATGTGGAGTTCACGGTTGGGATTATCGTTACGATACCGGTGTATCTGAGTATAACAACAAAGAAGTGCTCCATAAATTTTCCACCCTGGTTGAAGAGGATGTGCTCATTATTGATCTTGATGAAATTCAATCTTTTCTTAAAGAGTATCCCCAACCGTTTAACAGGAAGAGCTACCTGGGTTCATATGCCGACACCCACCCCGAAGAGACCGAACCCTACACAGGATATATTTCCGAATTGGCTAAGAATGGTCTTAAAAATATAGGTCACCACGGTTTTACTGAAGCCATGGGGGTGGATCGAAATACGCTTCCCAAATGGGAAGAGATCCAGTTTTTACCGGCCCAATTAGCCAGGCGCCCTCTGCCTGATCATGTAAATGTCTCCACAAAGGTCGTTATTGGCAAGAACGCACAAAAACCCCTGGAACTAAACATGCCCGTCTTTGTGTCGGACATGAGTTTTGGGGCTTTATCCAGGGAAGCAAAAATAGCCCTGGCGAAAGGAGCAGAGATGGCGGGCACAGGAATTGCAAGCGGTGAGGGTGGAATGTTGCCTGAAGAACAGGAGAATAACTCCCGCTATTTTTACGAGCTGGCTTCGGGAAAATTTGGATTCTCCTGGGAGAAGGTTCAAAAAGCCCAGGCATTTCACTTTAAGGGCGGACAGGGAGCAAAGACGGGTACGGGTGGGCATCTGCCTGGCAATAAGGTAACAAAAGAGATTGCTGAAGTAAGGGGACTTGAGGAGGGAAGTGCGGCCATCAGTCCGGCTGCATTTCCTGATTTAATAACACCAAAAGACTTTGCTGATTTTGCCAATAAAGTGCGGGAGAAAACAGGGGGCATTCCGGTTGGATTTAAGATTGCGGCATCACATATTGAGCAGGACATTGATTTTGCAATTGAAGCGGGTGCTGATTATATCATCCTCGACGGACGGGGAGGAGGAACGGGAGCCGCGCCTGCCATTTTAAGGAATAACATCAATGTTCCAACCATTCCAGCCCTGGCCAGAGCCCGAAGGCACCTGGATCAAAAAGGGAAAAAAGAAGTGTCACTTATTATCACCGGCGGATTACGTATTGCTGATGATTTTGTAAAAGCTCTGATGTTGGGTGCAGACGCTGTTGCCGTTTCAAACTCTGCCCTTCAGGCCATTGGTTGTCTGGGAATGCGAGCCTGTAACACCAACAATTGTCCGGTGGGTATTGCCACACAAAAGGAGGAACTCAGGCAGCGAATTATCATTGAAAGCTCAGCCAGACAGCTTAGTAATTTTCTAAACGCCACTTCTGAATTGATGCAGGTTGTGGCCAGGTCCTGCGGGTATGGTGATATGAACCAATTTAATCCGGATGATCTGGTGACCCTTAACCATGACATTCATCTCCTCACCGGAATGGCATACGCCGGGCTCTCTTAAATGTACCTCATATCTGCTTTTTCGAATGCATTAAATTCTTAAATTGCGTAGAATTTAAATCAACCGACTATCATATAACCTAAACGACCATTCAAATAAACTTACCATGATCCAAAAACAATCCCGACGTACCTTTATCAGACAGACCCTTGTGGGAACAGCAGGTATTGCTGCGCTGCCGCTATTTCAAAGTTTTAAAGCCGGAGCAAATGACACCATCAGAATTGGAATCATCGGGCTCGGACAGCAAGCCATGAATCTGATGCATGGATTTAGCAGGATTCCCGGAATAGAGATCGTAGCCGGGGCTGATGTGTACGGAATTAAACGGGAACGTTTTCAGAAGCGGATGAAGGATTTTTACCAGGAAAAAGGAGTAACGGTTGAGGTAAAAACCTACAAGAACTATCAGGAAATACTAGACAGAAAAGATATCGATGCGGTGGTGATAGCTACGCCTGACCACTGGCATGCACTGATGGCCATTGATGCTTGCGAAGCTGGGAAGGATATTTACCTGGAGAAGCCCCTCACATTTACTTTGAAGGAGAGTCTGGCGGTGGTGAAAGCCGTTCGGGATAACAATGTGATTCTGGCTGTTGGAAGCCAGCAGAGATCCGACCACAATTTCCAACAGGCGGTACAATTGGTCAGGAAGAGCGCCATTGGAGAGTTGAAGCATATTGATGCCTATGTGGGGCGGGCTCCACAACCCTACAACTTACCTGAAGAGGTGATTCCCGCCGACCTGGATTGGAACCAGTGGCTGGGCCCACTTCCATCCCTGCACTATAACTCAAGGTTGAATCCCCCCGTTTCAATTGATCCCCCCTTAAATGAGAAATACTGGGCCGAATGGCGCTATTTCAAAGAGACCGGAGGAGGCTTTACCTGTGACTGGGGAGCCCATAACTTTGATATCGGGCAATGGGGTCTGGACATGGACAGAGGCGGACCCGTAAAGATCATTCCTGCAGGCTATATTGAGACAGATCACCTGACCTATATTTATGAGAACGGGGTGACCATGAGCAACAAGCCATGGGATGAAGGAAAACAACGTGGAATTAAATTCTGGGGCGCAGATGGTTGGATAGAGGTTTGGCGTGGGGGAATAAAAGCCTCAGAGAGCTCCCTGCTTTCTGATGGATCGGATGATAAAAATAAAGGACTGCTCTATGAATCGGGTACCGGACACCTGGATAATTTTGTGGAGTCGGTGCGTGAAAGAAAGGAACCCATCGCCAATGTGGAGACAGGACAACGTACCTGTGCCACCTGTATTTTAGGAAATATCGCCACCGAACTGGGAAGACCGGTAAGCTGGAATCCCGAGAAGCAATACTTTGTGAATGATCCGGAGGCTGAAGCCCATTATCACAGAGAATACAGGGTGGGGTATAAATTGTAAATTTTATTGATATGAGTAATGTTATTGTACTGGGTGCCGGAATGGTAGGTAGTGCCATGGCCATTGATATGGCAAAAAAACACGAGGTAACCCTGACCGATTTAAGTCAGGATGTCCTGGACAGAGTAAAGCAGAGATGTGATAATTTATCCATCCAACTGTTGGATGCTACGGATAAGAATAAGCTGCAATCCACCATAAAGAAGTTTAACCTGGTGATCAATGCAGTGCCTGGTTTTCTGGGTTTTGAAACGTTGAGAGCTATCATCGAGGCTGGAATGAATGTCATTGACATTGCCTTTTTTCCTGAAAACTCACTGGAGCTGGATGCTCTGGCCAAAGAGCACAACGTTACAGCAATCGTCGACTGTGGGGTGGCCCCCGGAATGGATAATGTGATCCTTGGTTACTACAACGAAATCATGAAACTTACCAATTTTGAGTGCCTGGTGGGAGGTTTACCAAAAGTTAAGAAGTGGCCATTCTGCTACAAGGCACCCTTCTCTCCCATTGATGTCATTGAGGAGTATACACGTCCAGCCAGGTATGTGGAGAATGGGAAAGAGATCGTCAGGGAGCCTTTAACCGATTGCGAGTATGTGGAGTTTGATAAGGTAGGCACCCTGGAATCGTTTAACTCAGATGGATTAAGGTCCATTATCTACACCATGCCCCATATTTCCAATATGAAGGAGAAAACATTGAGGTATCCCGGGCATGTGGAGTATGTAAGGGTTTTAAAAGAGAGTGGCTTTTTTGATGAGGAGAAAATTGAAGTGGATGGAAAATTGATCTCTCCGCTTGATTTCACCAGCAAGATTCTGTTTAATGAATGGAAGCTGGAAGAGACCGAAGAGGAGATTACCGTACTGAGGGTTACTTTGAAAGGAGAAAATGCTGCCGGCCAGAAAGAGGAAGTTGTTTATAGCATGCATGATGAATACAATCCCGGGACCGGGACCTCTTCCATGGCACGTACCACTGGTTATACCGCCACTGCAGCAGCCAACCTGTTTCTGGATGGATTGTTCTCCGAAAAAGGAGTGTTCCCACCCGAGCTGGTTGGAAAATACAAAGTCTGTTTCGATTACTTTTTAAGCTACCTGGAGGATAGAGACATTCATTATGTAAAGAGTTCCCGGTTGATATAGCCGGGAGCCCGGCTCTAACTTTTTCGTCCGCTGTACCTGAGGTAAACATAGATGGGAACCCCTGCTGTTAACAGGATGGCTCCCCAGATTAGTACTTCAGATTCCAGTCCGGTAATGGCCCATAGAGAATAGAGAAATGCGGGGATGGAGATAAGTGAGGCTGCTATAAGCCTCTTTCTGTTGAACTCTCTCTTTTTTCTTAAATAGAGTGCTATTTCGGAAAGGGAGGAGAATAGGTAGGGCAACAGGCAACTGAGGGTGGAGAGCATAATGATAAACGAAAACATCTTTACCAAACCCCTGGTAAAGTTTAGGCTCACCAGTGCAGAGGCAAGCACACTGGCTATCACAATTCCAATCACGGGTATACCTTTCCCGGAGATCTTATTAAAGGCTGGTGGAAATAGTTTATCCCTGGCAGCAGCCATGGGGAGTTGACCCTGAAGCAGGATCCAGCCATTCAAAGCTCCAAAGCAGGCAATGGCTGCTCCGATGGCGATGAGGACTGAGGCCCAATCTCCCCATATTTTTTGTGCAGCATCAGCAAAGGGAGCTGCTGAATTTTGAAGCTCAGCCGGTGCCAGGATTCCCATAACCCCTACTGTACTCGAGATGTAGAGCAGGGCTGCAGTTATAATTCCTGCAATGGTAGCCCTGGGAATGGTCTTTGTTGGGTTTTTTATATTGTCGGATGGAATGGTGGCTGACTCCAGGCCAAGAAATGCCCACAATGCCAATGCAGCAGTGGCAGTAATGGCGTCGAAATTGCTCTCCCCACTTAAATTGAATGGGGTGAAATGAGCCTTGTTAAAGTAGAAAAATCCAAAGGTTCCAAGAACCAGCAATGGTAGAATTTTAAGCACAGTGGTGATGAGCTGTACCATCCCCACCTTTTTGATGCTTTTGGTGTTGATGAAGGTAAAGAGCCAGATGGCGCCAATGGCCACACTTGCTGAAAGGATTTGGTTCTCTTTTAGTGCAGGTATAAAGAAAGACAGATAACCTACACCAGCTACAGCAATAGCCGCATTTCCCGCCCAGATGGAGATCCAGTAGCCCCAGGCCACCAGGAAACCTGCAAAATCTCCAAAACCTTCTCTCGAATAGGTATAGGGTCCTCCCGACTGGGTAAACATTTTACTAAGCCTTGAAAAAACGAGAGCAAGAAATATGCTACCAACCACCGTATAGATCCAGCCAAAAATAGAGATACCTCCGTACAGGGCCAGGGCAGCCGGTAAGAGAAAGATCCCCGATCCGGTCATATTCCCCACCACCAGGGAGGTGCTCAGCCAGAAGCCAATTTTTCCTTTATTTTCAGATTTTTTGATTTTCAATGAAATCTTCTCCTTTTTTAACCACATCCATGGCCTCTACTGAAGACCTCATTGCTTTGGCGTAGAGATCTTTTGTGGTTTCAATCAATGCATTGTCTGCCATAGGCATGCCCTGCTCATTCCAGGCGTCCAGGCTCATGGAGGTCCACAGGGCGTCGGTGTCACTTAATTCATGCAGGGAGCCCAGGGTCTGTTCCGAAGTAAAGAAGTTCCCTCCGGGGCCCACATGATCAATTTCCTTAAGATTAACGGCCTTATCATTTAGTGAAAAGCCCTTTGCGAATTTCCTTGCCTCCCCTATGATATGGTTGGATAGCACCACAGTGGCGGGCGAGAATGCCATGGAATCAAAATTGCCTCCCACGAAGGGAGCACATCCAACTTTACCCAGACAGGAGGTCAGATGATTGAGCCACAAATTTCCCGAAGCCACTAAATCGGCCCCCCGGCCATTGTTACTCCCGGAGGTACCACAATGGGGAAGTTTATAGAAGTCCATCATTTCGGCGCATGCCAGGTTCAGTAAGTAGGAGGTGGGAGTATATTGGCTCCCCATATTTGACATGTTAAAGGCTGCAGGCAGGCTTCCAAGGATTACCTCACTGCCGGCTCGCACCAGCTGACTGAATACCAGTCCGGCCAGCAATTCTGCATTTAACAGTGCCAGCGATCCTCCCTCGGTTGCAGGAGAGGTGCCTCCAAACATGCTGTAGTTGGAGAACATCAGGGGCAGATGGTGATTGATAGAGGCAATCATCTTATCGGTGGTGCTCTTATTCAATACCAACGGAGTGATGGGATTCACATAGGGGATGCAAAAGGGACGATTTGAAATATCACCATGTAAAAAAGTGAGGAGGTCTAATACCTGATTGATCTTCTGGTCGCCCGAAACCAGTAAAACCAATGGTTTGGTGGTATTGGCATACATGTCAAGCGCCGAGTATAGGTCCGATGTATCGGGGGATACATCCGAAGGAACTCCAAGAGTGGAAACCATGTCGAAGTTATCCAGCAGTTGGCCCAGTTGCGTGGAGTGTTGCATGTGTTTCCTGGTAAATAATTCCACCTGATTTGTCTCAATGTCCTGAAACCATGTGTTGGTTACCCCAATTCCAAAATGGGTATGATTGCCCTGATTTATACCCAGTTGAAAAGCGTCATTTCCATTTTTGTTAAATACTTCAATGTTGGATGGAGCCAGTTGTATCACCTCATTGATTAATTCGCCACTCAAATAGACCATCGCATTTTTCACCTTTACCCCGTCAGACTTTTTAAAAATTCTTAATGCCTCTTTAGATTCCACTTCTATGCCCGTATCCTCAAGAATACGTATGGAGTAGCGATGGACCTCATTCATATGCTCGGTGGAGAGCAATTGTAGGCTGGGACGGACATTCATCTTTAAGTTATCTTCTCAACAGAGTGTGACATGGAGATTTCCAAGTTTCAGATCGTTTTGTGTTGTTTTAAGGTACTCGTGTGTTCGACTCAGGTATCAGCAGTAAATGTAGATAATTTGAGACTAATATATCTATTATGTAATTCCTCTGAACAAAGCTCTTTCACGGGTGTTGATCATTATCAGAGAAAGTTTTGTACTTTTATTAGCCAAACTAAAAACAGCAAGATATGAAGAGAATAATACTTATACTGATGGTTGGGGGAATCTTCCTTACCGACACCCAAGCACAGGAAATTGAAATTGGTGGATTTTACGGGTATACTTTTGGCTCGACCATCAGAACATATTATGGGGATTACAAAACATCAGATGGCCCTAACTTTGGAGGTCACGTGGGATTTGGAATTGCTCCTAATTCGTTTGTGGAGCTAACTTACAACCGGTTCAGCACAGATATTAAATATTACTACAACAATATCAGTGAGCCGGTACCTCTGAATACAGATTATTTTCAGATCGGAGGCGTGCAGCAGGTTCCTGTAGGAACCGGAAATATCCTCCCTTATGGAGCTGTATCCCTGGGAACTTCAGTATTTACGGTGAAGAATTCCTATGGCGAACTTAACTCTGGTTCAAAATGGATGTTGTCTGCCACACTGGCAGCAGGTCTGAAGTTCCACCTGGGAGAAATCCTGGGCTTACGCCTGCAGGCCAGGATGGGTTTGCCCATGTATTTCAATGGTCTCTACCTGGGTACAGGAGGAGCAGGAGCCTCATTAAGGGTTCCCATGATTCAATTTGATTTCAGTGCCGGAGTATTCCTCAGGCTGGGTGGCACCCCCTGATCCGATATACCTATTTGAACTAAAAAATCCAGCCAGGATATCTACTCCCGGCTGGATTTTTTTATGATCTTTTATTAATGAGTTCTGTGTGACCCCAGGTGATTTTACTCGGTCACAGGGGCTACCGGGTACTCCTTCATCATCTCAGCTATAACTCTCGGAATGTTGGCTTCCCGTTTTTTTGGATTTTCAGTAATGGTGCCTTTTCCAACTGATTCCCAGATTAATTGCTCCTTTTTTCCATCAAATACCGAAACTATCAGTGTTCCTTCGGTATAGTCATAATCGCTGTAAGTAGTTGTGGAGTGTCCGCCACCCCAGCCATAACCTGGACCGTAGCCGTAGTAACCGCCATAACCGCCATAACCGCCACCCATACTGCTCGTATGTGCAGTGGTCTGCGTTTTTTGCTGAGTCACTATATAAAGACTGACGATCAATTCGCCCTCTCCTTTTTCAACAATTTCCAGATTTCTGGCTAGAAACTCATTTCCAAAGGCTTCTTCAATTCTCTCCTTATCGAAGCGATTCATAAGCTGATCGGAGTTGTCGGTCCAACCATAATACTCAAAGGTCTTGTACTGGGTAAAGTCAACGGTTTTATCCAGATCACTTATCACACTTAGGCTGCTACAGGAAGATAATATCACTCCTGCCAGTAAAGCAAAAAATAATTTTTTCATCATCTGATATTCATATTTGGTTTATAAATTTTATATAACGAAAAGTACAAAAAATTGTCTTACACATACAATAACAATGGAGAACTTAATTTGTTTTTATTCCCGGATTTTCCTCTCTCTATTTTTCAGCATCAAAATCCTCACGGGAGGTAATGGTAATGCCGTCTCCCCCCGATTTTAACAGGCCCTTATGAATGCTCTTAAGTGAATCTTCCAGGAGTTTATCCACCTCTTTTTCCATGGTCCTGACCCTGGTTTCCAGGAGATCCATTCGGTCGTACTGTACCTGTGTGGGTCTGCCCTCGTAGAAAGAAATAGTTCCGTAGAGGAATCCTACATCCTCCCGCAACCGGGCGTCTCCCCTTAAGTCTCCGTAATTTGTAACCAGCAATCGCTCCCTGATCTCATCCAGAGAAGACTGCAGAGCTGTTTTCTTTTTTTGCATGGCTGTAGTGAGTCCGGGAAGATTATCTGCTTCAGACAAACCCCTTCTGACATCATTGATTCTGCGATCCAGGTAGGCAAGGCCCTCCATCAGGTCAAATCCCTTCTGCTGGAGTGTTCGCCTGGCCATTCTGTCTTCTGCGGAGTAAGGTTCATCCGGGTTGTCATAAAGGGTGAAAACCTTCTCAAACACCTCTTCTTTTCGGGTGACCTTTACCCTATAGTCTCCTGAAGGATAGGCCATACCCCCACCCATCATGGCTATTCGCATCTGGAAAGGCACTGCCTCCGACAGGGGAGCCCTGGGAGGCTTCTGAACAGGAGCCCAAAGAACCTGATTAATCCCTTTTCGGCTAACCACGGGCAGCTCGGTAATGAGATTATTATCCATGTCAAAGATCTCCATGGTCATTTTACCAATCAGCTGCCGCTTCTTCATATAAAAGGTAATGGGTATGGCCATGGATGGATTCCGCCCTGTGAATTCATCGTCCTTTGCTGGCCAGCCCGGTCCCGACACCACCATGGGCACAGGCTTACGCTGCTCCATGAAAACGAATTCAGAAGCGAGTACCTCCTGTGTCAGTTGACGCAAAGGAGAGATATCATCAATGATGTACACTCCCCTACCATGGGTTCCCAGCACCAGGTCGTGTTCCCGGGGATGGATCACCATATCCATCACCGATACATTGGGAAGTTCATTTTTAAACTGAGCCCATTGACCACCTCCGTCAAGAGATACATAGAGGCCAAATTCGGTCCCCAGGAATAGCAGGTCGGGATTAACCAGGTCTTCCAGGATTTTGTAACAATGCGACTTTATCTCCTCACTGGCAAGTGATTTCCAGGTACTCCCATAATCGGTTGTTTTATAAACATAAGGAGTAATGTCGTCGCTCCGGTGTCCGTCAAAGGTAGCATAGGCAGTGCCTGTTTTAAATCGACCGGGATAGACACTGGAGCACCAGGTATTTTTGGGCAGGCCCGGGATATTTGCCACCACATTGGTCCAGCTCTTTCCCCCGTCGCTGGTCACCTGAAAGTTCCCGTCATCGGTACCCACCCAGATGACCTTGTCATCCAGTGCCGACTCAGCGATGCAGAAAATGGTGGTGTGGTTTTCTGCAGTTGAATTGTCCACGGTCAATCCCCCGGACTCCTCCTGTTGCTGTTTTTCAGGGTTGTTGGTGGTCAGATCGGGTGAAATCCTTGTCCAGGAATTGCCCCGGTCGTTGGATTTGTAAAGGTATTGTGCACCCACATAGACGGTGTTGCTGGTGGGACTCATGCTAATGGCCGCATCCCAGTTAAATCGAAGTTTTCCGGTCTCCTCAGTCTCCATGGGTGCTATCAACCTCATGCTCTGGTAACGCTTATCAGTTTGTCCGAACAGCCCCCCCTGCATCTGCCAGTAAACAATGTTGTGATCGTCCGGGTCGGTGTGCACTGAAAAACCATCTCCGATTCCAAACTCCTGCCAGTCGTGGTTCCGAATCCCCCCGTAGGAGCGTGAAGGGCCTGCCCAGGAGCCGTTGTCCTGCAATCCCCCATATACATTGTAAGGCTTCTCCATATCCACACTCACCTTGTAGAATTGGGATACAGGCAGGTTGCGCAAATGCCGCCACGAGGATCCAAAATCGTTGCTCACATAGAGGCCTCCGTCTGTGGCCGCATACATATAACGGTTGTCTGCCTCTGAGATCCAGAGGTCGTGAATATCGGGATGAATGTTGCCCCCGGCAAAAGAGGTATTCCTGAACTTTCTCCCTCCGTCTTCGGAGACATAGAGGTAGGTGCCCGGTTTGTATACCCGGCTGGTGTCCACGGGATCAGGAATGATCAGGCAAAAGTAGAAGGGACGTTCGGCAATGGTGGGGGATTGATTGAGCATCTCCCAGCTCGTTCCTTTGTTTTTTGACCTGTAGAGGGCTGTCTGATCCGATTCAATAATGGTATAGAGATAGTTTGGATCGGCGGGGGATACACGAATGGCTACCCGACCCTTTTCACCTGCAGGAAGATCTGTTTTTAATTCCTCCCAGCTCACTCCGCCATCCACCGACTTATAGAGTCCGGAACCGCTACCCCCCGAGTTGAAGTCCCACGCTGTTCTGCGAAAGGTCCACATCCCGGCATAGAGGATCTCCGGGTTCTCAGGATCCATATCGAAATCGGAGCAACCCGTATGCTCATCTACATATAGAATTCTAGTCCAGGTATTGCCTCCATCCTCGGTCTTAAAGAGCCCCCTCTCCTCACCGGCTCCCCAGAGATGCCCCAGGGCAGCCACATAAACTATGTCTGGATTCTCAGGATGAATGACAATCCTGGAGATCCGTTCGCTGTTTTCCAGCCCCATGGGCTTCCACTTTTCCCCTCCGTCGGTGGACTTGTAGACTCCGGTCCCGATGGAGACGGAGTTCCTGGTCCAGGATTCCCCGGTACCCACCCATACCGTATCGGGCCTTTGCTGGTCGATGGTTACGGCCCCTATGGACAGGGTATGTTTGTCAAAGACCGGTTTGACGATTACACCCCCATTGGTGCTTTTCCACAGACCGCCACTTGCAGTCCCTATATACACATGAAGAGGATTGCTCTGAAGGGCATCCACACTGGTTACCCTTCCACTCATAAGGGCTGGCCCAATTTGCCGGGCCTGGATCCTTCCAAAGGTGCTGGAGGTTACTTTTATCTGGGTCTGTGAAATACCATCGCTTCCGGCAGAAAGAAGAATAGCGACGGCAATCACGAGTGATACTGGGAGCCTCATTTTCAATTATTTGCGGGCTTGGAGAATATTGAATCGTCCACTTCCACGTTGGTTTTAACCTCATCCATCATAATGGTCATAGCTGTCTGTCCCCCATATTTTTGTTCAATGGTAAAAGCCATGATATAACCATTCACATCCTGGTAGTTACTAAAGAGACCTTCAGCTTCAGTTTCGGATCCATTCATCATGGTTTTGGATTTTAATTTCAGGATCAGATAGCTCTCTGTCTCCATGTAGTAGTAATCGATATTCCCATTCTTTTTGGTCAGTTTCAGTACATAGGCTTCAGATCCATCCACCTCTTCGGTGCCTTCAAGTTCAAGCTGGTGCCCCTTTTCTTTGTAATTCCATAATTGACCATCCAGATCTCCCGATTCAATTAGCCCATCGGCTTCTGGTCCGGTGACATCTATCGGATCTGCAGATCCCATCATGGGATTGATCATCCATGCAGTCTCCCCATCATAGGCCTGAATGATCTGGGCGCCTTGAAACTCAACGGTAACCCGGATCTTATTGGGCCTTTTGCTGATCATTTTAAAGGGGCTATCCATACCCATCATCACAGCCTTCCCGGTAGCCTGTATGGTTTTCACTTTAAGAAGTTTTTTTTGTCCGATGGTTTCGAAATGTTTATCCAGAATTTTATCCAGATCCTGTGCAGAGCTTACAGATATAGCTACAAAAGCTACGATTATTGAAATAAAAATGTTCTTTTTCATCAGGTTATAATTTATATTAACATTAAATATACTTAAAAAATCCTATTCAATACTCCCCGAGCCAAAGCCATTGGAAGTCTATCTTCTCGCCGCCCTGGGGCTTGACTTCCAGGCTAATGTCATAGTAGCCTGGTTCTGAAAAATCCATTTGGCCCAAACGGTGTGAGTTAAAGCTTCCAATCTGCCAGTCACTGTTTGGCTCTCCCACAAACTCACCTGTGGGTTGGAAGTTGGCCCTCAGAGTACCTTCGGATGATTTTACGGTAATCGATCCTTTTCCCTTTTCTCCCTGGTAATTATAAGATATGTCGGCATACAGAGCAGTGGGTTTATCCATAAAGACTCGCCACTGATAGATGCTTTTCTCTTCCACTTTAATATGGGAAGGAAGGGTGCCATACCGGCTTGGGGGCTCTACCATGGTATTACCCTTCAGGTGGGTGGCATTTGAAAGAGTCAGGGAGTAGCCACCATATACCGATTGAGCGGCCAGTCCGTCTATGGTGGCTGGATAACTGTCGTATTCCAGAACCAAAACGGATACAAGCGGATCGGGTTGTTCGGCTGGCAGTTTTAGTAGGGTCATCGCCTCTGAGTTTATAAAAAGGATATCGGATTGTTCCGGATCGGCAAGCAGGTAGGCCTTCACCGGTTTTTCTAAAACTCCTGTTACCGGAAGTTGATGGGATAAGGGCCAGTTAAACACATGAAGGTATAACCTGGTTGAACCATCCTGAAACTGTTTGCAGGTGATCTTTCCCCAGTCGTGCTGATCTTTAACCAGGTCGAAGGCCTGACTGCCATAGATGGACTCGCCGTTCACTGTCAGCCATGATCCCATGGCCAGAAGGCGCTCTTCAATTTCGTAGGGCACATCCCCATTGGCCCGGGGACCAATGTTCAGCATCATGTTGCCGTTGAGGCTCACATTACCGATCAGAGAGTGCAGCAGGGTGGTGGTCGATTTCCATTGGTCCTCCAGTGCATGAAATCCCCAGGAGTGGGCCACTGTGGCCGGGGATTGCCAGGGGAACTCCTCTTTTTTACTGCCCAGCTGATTGTCGCCCAGTGTTTTAAAGTCGATATCGCTGTCTTCTTCAATGGACAAGCCCAATCGTGAATTCACCAGGCAGTCGGGCTGGAGTTCCCTAATAACTCCTTTTAACTGCAACAGTTGTTCTTTGGTCACACAGGTTCGCGAATGATGAATCCACATATCGAACCAGATGATGCCAATGTCTCCATAATCGGTTAGTAGTTCCTTCATCTGTGGGATCACTTTCTGTTGCCAGTAACGGTCATAATCTTCAGCCGGGATACCATAAATTTCCTTCGAGTGGTCCCAGCCATCGGGATGTTCCCAATCCACCCAGTGCGAATAGTAGAGACCGAGTTTCAAACCATGTTTTTGACAGGCTTCAGACAGCTCCTTAACTATATCGCGTTTGGGGCTGGTAAATTCTGCCACATCATAATCACTAACCTGACTATCCCAAAGTGCAAATCCATCGTGATGCTTGGCTGTGAGGGTCACATATTTCATCCCTGCCTTTTTAGCCAGGAGCACCCACTGTTCGGGATCGATCTTTTCCCAGTCGAACCGGTTCAGCAGGTTTGTGTACTCGTCGCGGGCAATCCGGTTGCGGTAGAATATCCACTCGGCGTAGTTGTTATTGTTCCTTAGTTTTTCACCCTTCCAGACCCCTTCCGCACCACTGTACACCCCCCAGTGTATAAACATTCCATACCTCGCGTCGGTAAACCAAAGGGCTCGCTGGTTGGTATTTTTCTGGGCATGGCTGAAAATGGTGGCCAAAGTTAGTATGGCCACCAATAAAACGATTTTAGGCTTTCTCATTTATTCCCATCTTTGTCTGAAAGATAGGGAACCAAATTGAAAGGGTGAAACCTATTTTTTCTCCTCTTTTTTCTCCTTCTCCTTGTTCTTCATTTCTGCTATCTTATCCACCAGATCGGGTACCTTATCGAACAGTGCCGAAAGTGCTGTTTTCTTATCCGATGGGATAAAGGAGATTTCATCGCCTTTTGCAACCAGAAATCCAAGGGGAACAACCCCTATTCCAGCTCCGGCTCCACCCCCGGATCCCTGGTTCTTGGATTTTGGATCAGTGCCAGAACCCACCCCGCTTCCGAATCCG
>JAOZUK010000136.1:0-3221 GCA_029938715.1 Bacteroidales bacterium
GTTGGCGTTCAGACTCAAAATTCGATATAAAATATGAGTTTCCATTGGACTTCTTTGTTAAGATGGGCGTTTCCGTTAACTATGACAACAGGCCTGCAGATAACGCCCCCGAAATGGACTATGTGTTCAATATAAGCTTTGGATGGGAGTGGTAGATCCCTGGAATTCCCGATCTCAATCTTCTGTAAAAGTAACGGCCACGTCGTACCCATTGACAACAAATTCGGCCATTCCCTCTGTCTCGGTACCTTTGATAGCCTCCATTTCCAACTGTGAACTCTCCACTATTTTGATTCTCACATCCATCGACTCTTCATCAATATCAAGTTTGGGATATTTCAAGTTGGCTTTAAAACGATAGCTAAGGGTATCATCCACAGCCATCTGGATATTAATATACTTTCCATTGACCTTCATGCCTTTAAACTCTGAACCTGTTTCGGTAATGAAGAATTTGTCAGAATAGCCCTCTTTCAGGAGCAGGTAGCTGGAGAGTCGATCAAATTTATAGGTACAATATTTTGATTCCGTAACATTGAGAGTATTCAGAGATTGAACTTTGAAATTATCACTATAGGAAGTTGAAATATGGAGATTGTCAACGGTCCCGATCTCATACTTACCATATTTTGACTTTAGTTCCACATCTTTAATACCATCAATAACCAAAGTGCTGCTATAGCAATCCAATTTCAGGTTTCCGGTAATCTCAGCCTTCAGATCGGAATACTTATCGGTGAAACTGATGTCGCCGGTATTACCAAATGAATACTTATCGCTGTAGGAATTGATTGTGACCCTGGAGGCGTCTCCAGTTCTTACTTTAGAGTATTTGGAAATTACAACCAGGTCTTCAATCTGGTCGGTCTCCAAATCGGTATTGTAAAGGTCGGCTTCAATATCCCCCACACGGTTAAACTCAATGGTGCTGTATTTAGCACTAATAGTCAGGTTATTATTCAAATTTTCACCAAATAGCTTGTCGTTATAAAGATTCAGGTTTACCCGACCATTGATCTCCTCTAATTCTATCCCCGAATATTTCGAGGTTAGAATGAGATTACATCCCTCCGGAATCCACAGTTCTCCGGATATGTTAAAATCTGAATAGCGAATGGTCTTTTCTCCCCTGAGATCTATGGTTTTCTTACCCACCAGATTTTTCCGGCTCTGCCAGAACTTGTTATTAAACTCAACACTCCCCGCCGAATGAGAGAACTCAAGCTCTTCAATAAATCCATCCAGCCTGCGGGCATCCTCTTCAGATCTCAAGGTGGCATCCACCGACATTTTATATTCTATGTTGGATCTGTCCCATGTATGGATCACCAAATCACAATCATAATTATTGAATGCAAATTTCACATCGCTGTTCACTGCATACTCCCAGCTGTAAGTTTTCTGAATCTTTTTTCCCTGGGCATCTGCATCCAGCCCCATGGCAAAAGATAGAGTGATTAACAGTCCGCTAAAGAAATATATTTTCATTCGTCTCATGATTTCTGATTTTATTGTTTTCAAGTATGATCAATTCAAGCAGGTAGATTTTCTTCTCGTACGTATCGAAAATTGTATTGATCACCTGGTCATTATAACCCAGTTCACCCAGGTCTTTCATGGTCTGTTCGTAAATGGTATCCAGCCTCTGAATCTCTTCCAATAGCTCTGCAATGATGATGTTGTCAAGTTCGTTCAAAGTTCCGGCTTCCCTCATCTTATAGCTGAGTACCTCCTGGTACTCCTTCTCCCTGGCCCCAAGGTCACTATCCACATTGGCCAGACTGATTTCCAAGCCAGATCTGCGTTCAACTATAAGATCATCGATCACATAACCCACACTTAGTATAAGGAGGGTAACAGCAGCAATGTTGCGGATCCTGATCAGAATCTTTCTCTTTTTTGAGCGGGCATCACCCATCTGAAGATCCTTCCTGATGCCTTCCCAGATAACGGGATCGTCCGGTGATTCCACATCCAGATCTTCCCGGCGGTTTCTTAAATATTTTTCAAGATCTACTGACATATACTTTGTCTTTCAACTGTTTGTTTAGCAGAGAGAGGGACCTACTGTATTGAGTTTTACTGGTGGATACTGAAATATCGAGGATCTCAGCAATCTCCTTATGGCTGTAGCCTTCAAGTGCGCGTAACACTAGAACCGATCGGCCTTTGGGGGGTAACTGCCTGATGGCGTTATGTACCATTGAAGGATCCACTTCCGGCATTCCTTCATCCGGTTCCTCCCCATGCTTATATTCATCAATCTCTTCGAAATCGATTTTTCTTTTTCTCTGAAGACTGATGCATCTATTTATGACAATCCGCTTTAGCCAGCCTCCAAACACATCTGGATTCTTCAGTTCACCCAGCAGGCTGAAGGCAGTGATAAAAGATTCCTGCAAAATATCTTCTGCATCCATCTTATTATTCAAAAACCTGATTGCAATGTTATACATGGCCTTAGAGTACAGTTTATATAGATGGTATTGAGCCTTTATATCTCCTTCCAGGCATCTTTCAATGATCCTGCGATTGATATTTATGGTCTCATTCATCTAAACTTCAGCTTAAGGACGCAAGCGTATTAGAAAGGTTGGAAAATAATTTCCTTGCCTGAACAGTTATTCAGGAAAAGCAGGAGGAAGCGATCCGGCCTTCACTCTAACTTCAGGACCCGTTTCAATCCAAAGTTAGGTCAAAAAAATAAAAGATGACTAGCGGAAAATCAGGACGGCCAGCGTCACTATACCTATTCCAGACAGCAGGGAAACCCTTCCCAGGGCTGCGATCTTTTTCAAATTTGCATCGGTGTCCCCTTTCCTAGCCCTATTTGAATAGACACTGAGCAATGATACAGACACTATAAGCACAAGAACCAGGCTAAGTTTGGCTATCAAAAGGGGCTGACTGCTTAGACTACTCCAGAAAGGCGTCATCAGGTAGAGTCCCGAAAAAACCGAAAGGGTGAGTCCAATGTGACCCATTCGGCTCATGGCAAAGGTATTTATAGTAAATTTCTGACCTTCATCTTTTTCCATTTTTGAACTGGCTCTTCCAAGGAACATAAATGCAAAACTGCTCCCCAGCCCCATGGTCAGGCCCAGGAAATGTGTAACAAGCATGGCTTCTCTCATAATGAAGGTGGTATAAAGGTTATGTGACACAGACAAAAAACCGGGTGCAATGTTCAGATAAACAATGCGTTTAACATTTTTTTATTA